>JAVHQZ010000078.1:6716-10563 GCA_036171415.1 Minisyncoccota bacterium
TAAACCCCCACACCTACCAGAGAATGTTGGCTCAAAAAGAATTCTTGTTCTCTGGTAGGTGTGGGGGTAAAATATGGTTGTGAAGCTTGACCCGGGCTATTTTGAAGAAATCCGCAAAAGGAGAAAGGAATCCAAGGTCTACGTGGAATTCCAGCTCACGGGTCTTGAAATAGCGGATATGCTTGGCGACCGGGCGCATAAATCCCTGTATATACGCCTGGCCAAGGGCGGGAATAAGAGCCGGCTCTTGTCCGTCGCGAAAGACATAGCGGAGAGGAAGGGCATTAAAAATAAAGGCGCCTACTTTATGAAAGTTTGGCAGAAAGAAAAATTCGGAAGCAAAAAATAATCCCTCACCCTTAGTCCATAGACTATGTTTTGTGTATATGTCCTAAGGTCAAAGAAAGATAATAGTTTCTACATTGGTTTTGCGCCTAATCTAAAAGAGCGACTAGCAAAACATAGTCAGGGACTGGTAAAATCAACTAAACATATCCTACCGATGGAACTAATCTATTGCGAAGCATACAGATCAAAAGCAGACGCCCTTATCCGTGAAAAACGGCTGAAACAATTTGCCAAAGGATTTGCGTCGCTAAAAGGCCGTCTACGATATTCATTAATGAACTAAGGGTGAGGGATGGACCACATCTGGCAACTTATAAATAAAACCGAGGAAAAAGTACTCCGAAAAAAAGCGGTGCCTTTTAAATTTGATTCCATGAGCCATGCGGAACTTAAAGAGCTTATAGATTTTATGCGGAAAAAAATGAGGCAGGCTAACGGAGTGGGACTCGCGGCAAACCAGATAGGACTCCCCTTCTCCATGTTCGTTGCCGAGGTTCCGGACGAGCGTAACGGCGGAAGAAAATTTTATTCCATATTTAATCCGAAATTGAAAAAAGAAGGAACCGAAACCATAACTATCGAGGAAGGATGCTTGAGCGTTCCGGGCATTTATGGCGAGGTTACGAGGCCGAAGCGGGTAATTTTGATCGGACAAGATAAAAACGGAAAACCGGTAAAGATTAAAGCCTGGGGACTTTTAGCCAGAGTATTCCAACACGAGACGGACCATTTAAACGGCGGATTGTTTATAGACAAGGCGAAGCATCTTCATTCCTATGAAATCAACGATCGGGAATGAAGATGCAGTATTTTGTATAGCGTATGGTGTATAAAGTATGGTTTAAAACATGAAGATAAAGTCTTTTAAAGATTTGAATGCTTGGCAACAAGGACACTCCTTGGTTCTGTCGGTTTACGAGATTACCGATAAGTTTCCGAAGCAAGAAACCTTTGCGTTGGTTGATCAATTAAGAAGGGCCGCAACGTCTATAACTAGTAATATTGCCGAAGGATTTCCTAAAAAAACCGCCAAGGAAAAAGTTCATTATTATCGCGGCGCTAGGGTCTCTCGCGGAAATGCAAAATCAAATAATTATTGCTAAAGATGTTAAATATATTACTGAATCAAAACACGTTGAACTATCTGATGGCGCAATTAATGTCAGCAAACTTATAAATGGTCTTATAAAAAGCGCCGAGTCCTATAATCCCCATACTTAATACAAAATATATGATACAAAATACCATTCGCTACATCTTCTTCGGCTCTCCGGAGTTCGCGGAGACCGTTCTTAAAAAACTCATAGAAAGCGGTTTTGCTCCGATGGCCGTGGTTGTTAACCCCGACCGTCCGGTAGGGCGTAAGAAAGAACTCACTCCCCCGCCGGTCAAGATATTGGCTGGAAAACACGGCATAAAAGTTTTTCAGCCGGAAAAAATAACCGATGAATTTATCAGTGAATTGGCGGAATTAAAACCGGAAATGTTCGTCGTTGCCGCCTACGCCAAAATAATTCCTTTGAAGCTTATCGCCGTTCCCCCGCTCGGCGCCTTGGGCGTGCATCCCTCTCTTTTACCCCTATACCGAGGAGCCTCCCCTATTCAGAGCGCGATATTGGGCGGTGAAAAGGAAACCGGAGTAACAATCTATATGATGGACGAGCGGGTAGACCACGGCCCGGTACTTGCCAAAAAATCTTTAGAAATTCACGGCGAAGAAACCTATCCGAAACTTTTGGCCCGCCTTGCCGCGCTCGCCGGCGAATTGATTGCGGAAACCCTGCCCAATGTCCATGCTAAAAAAATTATCCCTGAAATCCAACGGGAGGAACTCGCGACTATGACCAGGAAATTCGAAAGCGACAACGCTTTTATCAGCGAAGAAGTTTTGAAGTCGGCCTTGGACGGAGTGAACATTTTTGAAGCAGAGCTCGCCGACAAGATGATCCGCGCGCTTAATCCCGAGCCGGGCGTTTGGACTATGAAGGGCGGAAAGAGGGTAAAGCTCTTGGAAGCAAAACTGGAAAACAGCAAGCTTTTCTTAAAGACGATTCAAATTGAAGGCAAAACTCCCCAACCTGCGAAAGTTTTGTTCGGCTAGTTCTTCTTATTCAGCTCCGTAAACTTTTTCCCACGAACATACCTGTGAAATTTGTATTGATGGCGGAAATTTATATACCAACCGTAGGACCCGCCGAATACAAGGAGAAGAAGCCCCAGGAGGAAAAAGTAGGCCAAGTAAACGTTATTTATTTTAATAGGGCCAATTTGGATTATCGCACCGGGCAAAACCGTGAATTCATGAGTTTCGGAGTTCTGACTTACCGCCCCATCCTTATCCATGGCCTCCGCGTACAGAATATATTTGCCAGGAGGCAAGGCCTTTGGCCAGAGCAGGCTGAACACTCCGTTTAAATCACTCTGGACTATATGGTGTTCCGGATTTTCTCCTTGCTTGGCTATAAAAATATTAGCGCTTGAATTAGGAGAGGTTATACCTTCCACGCTCTGGAAGTCCCCGTCTTTTATCGTGTCAGAATAAGAGGTTATTTTTGGGGAGGCTATGGGAAGAATATTGAAGTCTCCGTACGCCGTAGTCGAATTTCCGGCTTTATCGATTGCCTGGATAATCAAAGAGTGCTTGCCCGGGAGTTGAAGGGGCAGCGCAAAAGAGTTGGCCGAGACTGCGCCGTCCGGAATATCAAAGAAATCTCCATCCCCTATTTTTGCTTGATATTTTTGGATTCCGGAAAGCGAATCTGTTGTCGTGAAGGAAATTACCGGTTTTGGATTGGTAGATTCCGGACCGCTCAAAAATACTATTTTAAACGGAGCAGGCGGGTTTGTATCAATATTGATTCTGAAGTGGGAAATGGAACCCCAGCCTTTTTTGTTCTTCAGCTGAACATGGAAATACCAGACGCCGTCGGAAACATCCGTTATATCCTTGGACTCCAATGTCCCATCGTTCAAAATAGTCGGCAAAGAACTGGCCGCCTTGTTAAAAAGAGTCCGGACTGCCGTAATTCCTTCCGGAAGCGGTCCCCAGGCGACCTTCACACTACCACTCGAATACCATTTTGAAGAATCAGGGTGCGTGGAGGAGTAAATTAACGGCGCAGCCGGAGAGTTCGCGGCTATGGACGGAGTGGTCACAACTGCCGCAGAGGGCGCATTCGATGCCGCGGTCGAAATATTGTATTCCCCGCCGGACATATCGCTTAAGACATTGGTCCCGGCGCCGTCATTTGCCAGAACAGAGCCAAGCGAAAATGAAACCTTTGCCAAGCCGATCGATTTGACCCTGAAGTTTATCGATAAAAGCTTTCCGGAATTTCCGGTGAATCCTGGACTCAGCGCCAAACCTTCAAAATGCAGCTCCCCTCCTTGGTTAGAGTAGGACGGTTCTTGTGCCCAAAAATTTATTATTGAACCGGTTTTTGAAACGCCCGTTATTTCCAGATTATCAACGGGAAAAGAAACGGTCGCGGAAAACGCG
>JAVHQZ010000079.1:0-2219 GCA_036171415.1 Minisyncoccota bacterium
CGGATATTTAGAAAATGAATAACGGAAAAAATATAAAAGTTCTCTGGCTTGATGCGAAATTGTATTCGGGGGAAGTACCTAATAAATTTGATTTGGTGCCAACTAAAATGGAAACAGTTGGTTTTTTACATTCCGAGAATGGAGATGGGGTGGTGATAGAAAAACCTAAAACTACTTATGAAAAAAATGGCAACCTAGTTTCGGTTTCGAAACAGGAAGGCGCAACTTTTTTGTTCATTCCCCGCGGGATGGTGGTAAAAATTGTAGAATTATAAGCGCTTAGATATTTTTTCCGGCGAACAACTCCTTCGCCATATTCCAGAAGCTCGGATAATTCTGTGTTGTCTTAAGCCAATACCACCATTCCGCGCCCCAGGTATAAAAAGTTGTGTACCCGGTCTGGCGGCCGAAGGAAACTACATTTTTGAAATCTGTTTCATTAAAGAAGCCGAATTGCGTGGTGCTTGAGACTTCGTAAATCTGTTTGACCATCCATGGTTCGAGCCCCAGTTCGCTTATCACGAATTCCTGGTTCTTTTTGCCGGTCAGCGCCCTCGTCATATCCCGGCGCAGGGGATAGATCTGCGGAGTTAATGGCCAGGTAATATAGCCGAAAAGGCGGGTGTTCACTTTTCTGTAAAGCGTGGGGCCGAAAGCGTCCGCTAGTTTTGACGCTCTGTACCAGTCGCCGAATTCTCCGCCGTCGGTCAAAAAGATTTTAGCTTTAGGGTCAATTTCTTTTACCTTGGCGACTTCATTCATTAAAAGATTCGCATCCGTCTTTGGGCATTCGCCGAAAATAAGGCACGGTTCGTTTTCCACCTGCCAGTAAGCGAGGTTGGAATAATCTTTATATCGCTCCACGGTTTTGGTAACGAAATTCATTAGCTCGGCGTGGACTGCGTCCGGCTCATTGTTTACATCCGCCCAAGCAGGGAAGTGGCACTCCGGCCAGCGGGGGACTCTTTGCCCGACAACAAGAATTGTCGGCACGCCCGCCTTCCGCGTTTCGTTCATCTGCCAGTCCAGGTCGCTGTAATCAAACTTGCCCTTGACCGCTTCAATATCGTCCCAGTAGGCGATAAGGCGGATAGCCTTAGGTTTTAGATCGGTTATTATGGCGTCCAGATTCTCTTTCCAGTTAAGGCCGAAATGTTTACTCATTTGCTCGGAGAAGGTAACTCCCCAGGTAATTTTATCGTTCGGAGGAATCGCGGACGTTTCATAATACTTTTGTGCGCTTAACCCGGTGAGCCCCGCGAAAATAAGGATGGTCGCGAAAATTTTCAAAACCAAGGTCCAGCCGCGCAATTTTTCTTTAATCAGGCCGGGCCATAGTTTGCTTAACGCGAAGACTGCCAAAAAAATTATCACGTAGCGCAGTCCGGATAAGGATTCGATTAACGCCGGTTGGGGCGTAAGCGAGATGGCGTAAAAAATAAGGAAGGAACCCACGCCGGAAGTGAGGCGGTTTACGAAATACACAACCCGGTGTTTTTTGGGAGCTGATTTGGTTTCGGAAAAAATATCTTTGCGGAATTTAGGAACGAGGAGCAAAAGAAGAGCTATAAGAAGGGTCGCCGCCTTAATGGCCGCAAAGATAGAAACGAAATTCCCCTCTGTGAAGGCAAGTTTCTGGAGTACGTCCATTAGCCCGGTAAAAAACGCCGCTCCCAAAACCCAGGGGATAATCCGCCAGAAATTAAATTTTTCGGAAAAGAAAAGAATAAACCCGCCGAGAACCAGAAGCGCGAAGCCTACTTTATCGGCGATGTTTAGAGGCGCGAACATTACCAGGGTGCTCATAAAGTACGCGGCCATCGGAGAAAAGCCCCCGATTATCGGCAGGGTGTTTGTAGCTCCGCCCCGGGTTAGTGCTCCGTAAACGCAGCCGAGCGTTGCAAGAAATGCGGCCCCTGCGGCAAATGACCAGAGGATGGCGGTGAGGCCCGGGAAAACAAAACCGAAGGGGATAATTAAAAGTCCGAAAATATTTAAGACGCCTATCCAAAAGACATAGGGCATAGCCCGCTTGGGTACATCGCCCAAGAGCAGTTTGTCTACGACCAGGGAGACGCCTATCAGAACTTCCGCTAAAATTGCCCAGAAAATACCATTCATCCCGTTAGAAATTAAATAATTTATATTGTGTAATCATTTAAACAATTTATCGGCTATACCATATATGGTATAGCGGTATTAGAATAATTATTTTTCCG
>JAVHQZ010000080.1:0-2217 GCA_036171415.1 Minisyncoccota bacterium
CGCTCTCAATTTTCTTAGGCTTTACCCTCCTCGCATTCGCCGTGATGCTCTTCGCCCGCTAGCTCCTGGCCTCCTAGCCGCAACCGCTGTCGCCCAGGACATCGCCAACAACACTCTAACATTCTGCAGAATGTTAGAGTGTTGTATAATATTTAGGATATGGGAAAAACTCCGAAACAACTGGAGCGATATTTTAAAGGAGCGGCCAATCACCGGCGCATAGCTATTTTATTGCTCGCGGAAAAGAACGACGGCATTACCTTAGAGGGGATAGCCAAGCAGCTCGAGGCCAATTTTAAAACCATATCGCAACACACCCGATCGCTCGTTCAGGCCGGACTTTTGAATAAAAAATACCGCGGTCGCAAAGTTTTACATTCACTCTCGCCATACGGAAAATTGTTCATCAAATTTATGAAGTCATTCTAACATTCTGCAGAATGTTAGAATATGGTAAGTAGCTGCTTGGTATAATTTAAAAAATGGCGGCGGAAATAGTTTTTTCCGGAGCAGCTGGCCTGCTCCTCGGAATTCTTTCGGCGGGTTTCAGCATTGGCTTGAATGTTTTGGTATTTTTGTTGATTCCCATAATCGTTTTGTTTTTCTTTAAGAGGCGGACGGCAGTATATTTGCTGGCCGTTTTTATTTTTCTCCTCGCGGGGAATTTTTATTTTCATTTTTATAAAAATTACCGCGCTCTTAATTTTCCGGAAGTCGGCGCGAAAATTACCATTGATGCTGTTTTGGTAGGGGAGCCTAAAGTCCTGGGCAACTACGCCGTCGCTCCGATGGAGCTTCAATCTCCTTACGCCGGGACGATGGAGCTTATGGCTAGCCCATCCTTGGTTTTGAAATACGGCGACAGAGTGGAGGCTACAGGGAAAGTTCTGGAACCGCAAAACAATATCGACTTGCCGTCTTTTATGGCCTATTCGGTAAAAGTGACCGGAGAGGACCAGGGCTTTCCGCTTAAAGCCGGGCTTTTAAATATCAAGAACTCCGCCGTGGGGATTATCAAAAAATATCTTTCGCCCCAATCTTCCGCCTTAATGGCGGGACTTATCTTCGGCGAACGGAGCAGTTTTACGGACGCATTTAAAAACGACATGCGCCTTAGCGGGACGACTCACTTAGTCGCCCTTTCCGGATATAACATCGGTATTTTGGTTATCGCCCTTAATATGCTCTTGGGGAGCTATCTTTCCCGCAAACTAAGATTCGCGGTTTTAATCGTCGCGATAGTTCTTTTTGTGATTATGGTCGGGGGCGAGGCCTCCGTAGTCCGGGCAGCTTTGATGGGTGCGCTTGTTTTACTCGCCAAGGAAATCGGCCGGATATATTCTGTACGGCAGGCGATTGCGGTTTCCGCGGCGGGCATGGCGGTTTGGAACCCGTTCGTTCTTTGGGACTTGGGATTTTTATTATCGTTTTTAAGCCTTATCGGCTTGGTTTATCTCTCGCCGGTCCTCGCAAAGATTTTTAAAATGGAATCCAAATCAGCCTTGGCCCAAAACTTTTTACAGACTACTTCCGCCCAATTGGCGGTGCTCCCCGTGGTCATAAATTACTTCAGCTCTTTTTCTGTAATGGCGATTCTCGCGAATGTTTTTGTTCTGTCTTTTGTGCCGATAATAATGGCGTTCGGATTCGTTTTGGTTCTGGTCGGCTGGCTCCTTCCGTTTTTAGCGTTCATCGCCGGATTTTTCGCGGAAATATTTCTACGTTATATGACATTCGTTATTTCTTTTTTCGCCAAGGTTCGCTTGCCCTTCGGCGATTTCCTGAAAAATATTTACTTTTCCGTAATTTATTATCTCGGATTAATTTCACTTATTTATTATGTGGAGCGTCCCCGTCCCGCACCGGAACAAAGGAACTTGCCTGGTCAGGGGAGTGTCAGCACGACTGAGATTGGTCGGCTATAATATTAATAACGTAATTTCAGTGATAAGCGCGGCAATAAAAACTAAATCCTTTGTTCGGTGATGGGATTATATAAATTAAAAACTAAAAGTTTTGTATTCCTTGCCGCGGTACTTTTCGTAGGGAATATTTTTATTTGGAGCGAAGAATTTTCAGTTAAAAAACCTCCCGCAGGATTCTATTTCCTGGATGTGGGGCAAGGGGATTCCGAGCTTGCGGTTTTTCCTATGGGCGCAAAAGTCTTAACCGACGCCGGCCCGGGGAAGCAGGTTGCTTCAGAGGTGCAGAGCGTTT
>JAVHQZ010000081.1:0-10403 GCA_036171415.1 Minisyncoccota bacterium
CCATCCCGCCGATGTCCCAGCCAGGGAACGGTCCGCCTCCCCCGCCGAAGCCGGCCTGGGGCTCGGAACCAAAGCGGTCGTAATACTCGCGCTTCTTTTTATCGCTTAAAACCTGGTAAGCCTCGTTGGCCTCCTTAAATTTCGCCTCGTTGCCGTGAGCTTTGTCCGGATGGTGTTCGTGAGCCAATTTCCGGAAAGCCTTTTTTACCTCTTCTTCCGAAGCGGTTTTAGAAATTCCTAATATTTTATAGTAGTCCTTGTTCATCCCGTAGTGAAATTATGGCTGATTAATTTAAATTTTTTATTAAGAGTTCTGGCTGTTTATGGTGTAACTTATTTTGAAATATACCCTTTCGCAGAATTCCAGCGAATGCTGGCCATAATTCTACTACGGGACGGGTTTCCTAAAAAAATTCTATTATCTCACGGGGTTTATTTTCGGTTGCGACGCGGATTACTTTAAAAGAAATAAGCGCGTGATAAGCCACAAATGCTATGAGGGATATTAAATAACCCAAAAGTGTAGCCGTACTCCGAACCAGAAGAAATACCGCCAAGGCCCAGAGGATTGTAAAATTAGTCCCGAATTTTTGCTTCAGGTCATTAAGGGTTTTATTCAGATAATCGTAAGCAACGCTAGCAAAAGTTTCGTCCGGATTTAATTGAATTCCGCTTGCCTTGCTTAAAGCATCCAAAATTTTCACGCTGGCATCGTCCAACACTCTGTTCTTTATGGCCGCGGGAAGAAGAACAAATTGGGAATCCTTATTCAACTGCCCCTCGGCAATACTCTTCGCAAAGGCGTCCAGGTTGGAGCCAAACTTATATTCCGGATATAACCCCGAGACTACTCCCGTAGTCAGTCCGAAGATGGAATCAAACGAAGCCTTGGACATAAAAGATTTCGATTGACCCCAGGCGGGAATGGAAAGTATGACCGCTACCAAGGTAAGGGCGGAAAGCATTTTACTTAAGGGGCGCTTCGCCAGCCGGAAAAAACGCACTTCCACACTGTTGTCCGCGTCTTCGTGGCTCAGATATTCTCCCCAGAAAAGAAGAATGAACATAACCGCGAAACTTATCGCCAAAAGATCAATCGGCATGCCCAAAAACGGCAGGATAAATCCCAAAGACTCAAAAATTATAACCAGCGTCCGCCGCCCCAATTTTTTGGTGAGAACGGAACCCAGCACGGAAACGCCCGCAAAAACGCCGGCGACAACCAAAAGCCAGATAAAATCAATTTGTCCCGCCAAGAATTTTTGGAAAGCGACTCCGGCGAAAACAGAGAGGACCACAATCACAAAATCCAAACTAAGAGATTTATAAAATCCCGGCGGAGCGCTCGGTAGTCTGGACTTATGAACTTGTGAAAGAAGGTCAGCTCCCTGCATTTGGCTGGGGCTCACCTTCGGTACTTCCTCCATCTTTCTGATTATAGACTGATTGGCCTATTTTTTGAATTTCCGCGCTCAAGGCTTCGGTCGCCGCCTTTATAGCTTCAAGGTTGTCCGCGTCTTTTACTTTTTTAAGCGCTTCAACCTTTTCCGTTACCGCGGTTTTAACTTCCGCGGGAACTTTATCTCCGGCGTCTTTCAAAGACTTCTCCGAAAGATAGACCAAAGACTCGGCCTGGTTTCGCGCCTCAATCAGCTCTTTCTTTCTCATGTCTTCCGCGGCGAATTTAGCGGCGTCCTGTTTCAATTTTTCGATTTCGTCCTTGGAAAGGTTTGTGGAAGCCTCTATTTTCACCGATTGGCTTTTCCCCGTCGCCTTATCCGACGCCTTTACGCTAAGGATTCCGTTCGCGTCTATATCAAAGCTCACTTCCACCTGCGGAATGCCCCGGGGGGCGGGGGCCACTCCGTCCAGAATAAATCTGGCGAGGGTTTTGTTATCGGAGGCTAAGGCGCGTTCCCCCTGGGAAACGTGTATCTCAACCGAAGTTTGGTTATCCGCGGCAGTCGAAAATATCTGTGACTTAGAGGTCGGCACGGTAGTGTTTTTGGCTATCATCGGAGTCGCCACGCCACCCATGGTTTCGATGGCGAGGGTTAAGGGAGTTACATCCAGAAGCAAAATGTCTTTTACGTCTCCCTGGAGAATTCCGGCTTGGACCGCGGCGCCGAGCGCCACAACCTCATCCGGGTTGATACCCTGGTGCGGATCTTTGCCGAAAAGCTTTTTAACGGCTTCTTGTATCGCCGGCATTCTGGTTTGTCCGCCGACCAGGACTATTTCGTTTATATCACCGAGGTTGAAGCCGGCGCCCTTGGGCGACGCGGCCGTTACCGTTTCTTTGGTGAGTTGTATGGAGTGTTCGATTAAGTCCCCGACCAAAGATTCGAGTTTGGAACGGGTCATTTTGAGGAGGAAGTGCTTCGGGCCGGCCGCGTCGGAAGTAATATAGGGTAAATTTATTTCCGTTTCCGTGACGCTTGAGAGTTCGTGCTTGGCGCGTTCCGCCGCCTCCTTCAAACGTTGAAGAGCCAGCGAGTCTTTGGAAATATCTATCCCCTCCTGCTTTTTGTATTCGCCGACCAAATATTCCTGGATGAGTTTGTCGAAATCGTCTCCGCCCAAATGCGTGTCGCCTCCGGTCGATTTAACTTCCACGGTGTCGTCGCCGACTTCCAAAACGGAGATGTCGAACGTTCCGCCGCCGAAATCGTAAACTACGATTTTTTCGTTCTTTTGCTTGTTCATTCCGTACGCCAAGGCGGCCGCGGTCGGCTCATTTATAATTCTCCTGACTTTGAGCCCCGCGATTTCCCCGGCATTCTTGGTCGCTTGGCGCTGAGAGTCGTCGAAGTACGCGGGAACGGTAATAACCGCCTCTTCTATTTTCTCGCCGAGCCTGGCTTCCGCGTCGGTTTTAAGTTTTCCCAAAATGAAAGCGGAAATTTCTTCGGGGCTGTACCAGGTTTCGCCCATCTTTACTTCTACGCCTCCGGCGGAAGAAGCGCGGATATCATAAGACAGCCAGGCTTTATCCCTCTGAACTTCCGGGTCGCTGAATTTTCTGCCGATAAGACGCTTAACCGAAAAGATGGTATTTTTCGGATTGGTAATGGCCTGCCGCTTGGCAAGGATTCCCGCGAGCCTCTCATTCGCCTTGCTCATGGCGACGATAGAAGGCGTGGTCCTGGCACCCTCGCTCGATTCCAGAATCTTAGGCTCGCCGCCTTCGGTCACGGCAACCGCCGAGTTTGTAGTTCCCAGATCTATTCCAATAATTTTTGGCATTTTATTTATTGTTTTTATTTATTGCGACTTTCCTTTGCTGATTTTTACTCTGGCCGGACGGATATTTTTTTCGTATAGCCTGTAACCCGCTTCAATCTCCTCCAAAACCGTACCTTCCGGCTCATCCGAATCCATAAAAGCGATTGCTTCGGAAATTGCGGGGTCAAACTCCGAACCCGTCTTCACCTCTATCTTTGTTAATCCCCTTTTCTTCAAAATGTCTTCTATCTGGGTCCGAATCATGTAGACCCCTTTCTCCACTGGCCCATTCTTCTCAAGAGCCGCTATCGCCAGGTCAAAACTATCCAAAACATTGATAAATTCTTTGATAAAATCCGCGGAGCTGTACTTGGCGAACTCTTCAAATTTCTGGACCTCTTCTTTCTTATAATTAATAAAGTCCGCTTTCGCCCTCTGCCAGCCGGAAAGATATTCCGCCGCCTTCGCTTCCGCCTCCGCAAGTTTCTTGCCTTCGTCCGCAACGTCCAAAAGTTTTTCTTCTGCCGGTTCTTCTGTTTTTTTATTTAGTTCGTCCATCCCGTTAGAAACAAGAAACGCTCCACCCAGAAGGGAGGGTTATTCTTGTTTTTATTAAGTTTAATATTTTAGCGACCATTTGTTTTGTAAGTGTTTCTGTAGCGAAGCGGTTTCTAACGGGATCCATTTTTTTGTTTGTGTTGTTTACCTTTGAGACCTTTCAGAACTTTCGCGGTTTTTTCATAATCCATTCTCTTCGGCCCGATGGCGAAAAAGAAAACTTTTTCTCCGCCCACGTCATAGTCCGCCGCCATGACCGACAGGCAGTCGCTCTTGGTAAAAGGATTACTCCCGACAAAAACCTTAAAGAAATCTTCGCCGAAAAGATTAACCGCTTGGGGCAGGCGTTCGCCGATGTCTTCAAAATCATCAACTACCTGCGCAAGTTCATTTTGGGATTCCGCTCCCAAATCCTCAAAAAGATACTTTAAGCCTGCTTTATGGATGCCCTGGAAGGCATCGTTTGCCAGAACTCCGGCTAATCCGAAGGTTTTGGAAAAATTCTGAAGCATTTGCTCCCAGTCTCCCGCCTCGAACATTTTTCTCAACTCACCCGTGCCGGTATCGACTGCCGCTCCGCCCATCGCGCGCTCGGCAAAAAACCGGTAACCCCGGTCCGTCGGAACTCTCCCTGCAGAATGATGCGGCTGAGCGAGGAAACCTTCATCCGTAAGAATCAGAAGTTCGTGCCTAATCATCGCCGGTTTTATACCGAAACTATAGCGTCGGAAAAGCTCCGCGGAACTCACCGGTTCGCCGGAATCTATAAATTCGTTTATTGCGGCTTCGAGTATCTCCGCGCTTCTATCTGTCATATATGCCTAATTCTAGCGATTAGCAGTCTCAAGTCAAGAGTGCCAATGGCTCCGTTTTCTCATATGGCAGAAACGCGGTTCAATTTCTCCAGCGGAAACTGCCCGCTGCGCTCTCATCATTTTGACCGAAGCACATAAATCTTATGTGCTCGGGCCAATCTCAAAATGATTCCGAGAGCTTCTGTCATATGAGTAAACTCCACGGTGGAATACAAAACAGCCAAACCGCCGGCGTGCCTCCGGAATGCCCGGTGATATTTTATTTCTCCGCAGGTGAAAACCTTGAATAAAAAACAAATACGCCTTATACTCAAACCAGTTTTTCGAACTAAGGAGGTGAACGCGCATGTTCGAAGTCGTCACACAGAAGAAGTCGGTCGGGAGCCGCCTTCTTCCCTGGATTGTCATCGTCATTACCGCTCTCGGCCTCTGGCTCATGTACATTGCAGCCGAGGACAAGAAGCCGGCTCCGAAACCCGTTGCCCCTCCGGCGGCCACGGCCTCCCCTGCTCCGCCCTCGACCGCTCCGGCTCCCCCGACCACCAAGTGACGAAGTGGCCAACCCCGTGAGATCGAGCTCCCAAGCTCGCATGTCTCACGGGGTTTTTATTTGACTGCCTATAACCCTTGCGCATATGCTATCCGAAGCAATTTACAGGGAGGCGGCATTTGAAGGAAAAATTGAAAACAGTTTCTTCCTGGATGCTCTGGCTCATTGCGGCGATTGACGCCGGAGGAATGTTTTTCTTTGCCCTGACGACAAAATATGCCATCCTTTGCGCGGCCTTCGCGCTTACCGGAACCCTGTCGGTTTTGATTGCCCAAAAGACATCACCCCAAAGCATACGCAAAATCCTCTTTAAGCCCCTTGTCTAGGGGCTTTTTTCTTTTTAATTTGGGGATAAATTCGCGCCTCCGCGGATATTTTTAATGTATAATCAATGTATATGGAACGAACTTTCGGAAATGTAACTTGGGTAGACCTCGTCCGGCCGACGGACAAAAATTTAGACGACCTCCGCCGGCGTTTTAAACTGCATGAAATAATAACCAAGGAACTAAAGGGGCCCTCCGCTCGCTCCCGGGTAGAGCGCTACGGCGACTATCTTTATTTAATCTATTACTTCCCGATATACGACTCCAAGGAACAGGCCTCCCGCCGGAGCGAAATAGATTTCGTCATTACAAAAGACGCGGTCATTACCGTTCACTACGAAGACATCGAACCGATAAAAGAAGTGAAAGAAAAGTTTTTGGAGTTTGAGAGCTCCTTCGAACTCACCTACCGCATCATTGCCGCGCTCCTGAACTATCAGGAACGGCAGCTCCGGCACATTCAGGAAAAAGTTGAGAGCGTCGGCTCCATGCTTTTTAAAAACAAAGAAAGGCAAGTTTTAAAGATGGTCTCTCGCGTCAAACGGGACGTGTCCGAATACCGTATAATTTCCCGCCATCAGGGCCCCATCCTCGCTTCCCTCCTCGCGGAAGGTTTGCGCTTCTTCGGCGAGAAAGATGCCAATAAACCCTACATAGATAGTCTTATCGGCGACCATATGAAAATATTGAATCAGATAGAAGATTACCGGGACGCGGTAGCCGATTATGAGGACACTAATAATCAACTCATGAACCTTCGCATCAACGAGGCGATGAAGACTTTTACCATCCTTTCATTTATGACGTTTCCGTTTGTTCTTTTAGTCACGGTTATAGATATGAATGTAGCGGGTAATCCGCTTAAAAGCATACATGGAATTTTCTGGATAGTAGTTGTAACTGTAATCGTGGGCATGGTATCTCTATATACGTACTTCAAGAATAAGAATTGGTTGTAAGTTTTGCGAGACCCCCACATTATCGGCATGAAACTTTTTAATACCCTTTCCGGTGAAAAAGAAGAGCTAGGGATTCCCGCCGGCCGGACGCTCAAACTTTTTGTTTGCGGCCCGACCGTTTACGACCACCCGCACATCGGGAACGCGCGGACTTTTATGGTTTTTGATATTTTCGCGCGCTATCTACGCTCCAAGGGCGTGAAACTAACATATTTAGAGAACATTACCGATATTGACGATAAAATAATCGACCGGGCGAATGAACAAAACACCGATTGGGAAGAAATCGCCCGCCGTTACGAGAAAATATTTCTGACCGACATGAAGGCGCTCGGCATCACCTCTGTGGATATGTATGCCCGGGCGACGAACTATATTCCGGAAATAGTGAGCCAAGTTAAAGCTTTGGTTAAAAAAGGTTCCGCCTATCTTATAGAAGATGACGGATATTATTTTGACCTCACAAGTTTTCCGGATTACGGAAAATTATCCCGCCGCACAGTAAATCAGGCGGAAGACGCGGTAACCCGGATAGATACGAGCGATAAAAAAAGAAACCGCGGAGACTTCGCTCTTTGGAAGCTTTCCAAAGAAAATGAACCGGGCTGGAAAACGGAATTGGGCTTCGGGCGCCCCGGCTGGCACATTGAAGACACCGCCATCACCGAACATTTTTTTGGACCGCAATATGATATTCATGGCGGAGCCTTGGATTTGAAATTTCCCCACCATGAAGCCGAAATCGCCCAACAAGAGTCCACTTCCGGGAAAATTCCTTTTGTAAAACTTTGGATGCACTCCGGCTTCTTAACCGTTGCCGGCGAAAAGATGTCCAAGAGCTCGAGAAATTTCTTGACCGTCGAAGATTTTCTCTCCAAATATCCTCCGGAAATCTTCCGGATGATTGTAGTAATGCACAATTATCATTCCCCTCTCGACTATAACGAAGGACTGATTCATGCCGCCAAAAAGAATTTGTCGGACATCGGCGCTTTCGCGGCAAAACTGAAAATGGCCGAAGGAGAGAAAAGTGAAAACTTGGCGGAAGGTTTTGCCAAGAAGTTTTCCGAGGCAATGGAAGACGACCTGAATACTCCTAAAGCCCTGGCCTCTATATTTGAGACCATGACCGCCACTCAACCCATTTTTTGGTCGTTATCTCCGAAATCCGCGCGCGCCCTTATAAAAGCCCTTAAAACGGCCCTGGAATCGCTCGGCCTTCAGCTACCCAAACCTTCAATAGCCCTCAGAGCCAAGCTTTTGGCACGGCGCCGGGAGAAGTACAGAACTTCTCAACAGTTTATCCAGTCCGACGCTTTGAGGGACAAGCTTTCTGCGCTAGGATACACAATTGAAGACACCCCCAGAGGCCCGTTCCTCTGGATAAAGACTTAAATGCCTATTAAAAAATCTACCGTAAAAATCCCTCCTCAAAACATAGAAGCCGAACAAACTGTTTTGGGGAGTATTCTTATAGACAAACAGGCAATCAATAAAGTTGCCGACTCTTTGGGACCGGACGATTTTTACAGCCCGGCGAATGAGAAAATCTATCGGGCTATTTTGGAACTTCATATGAAGAACCAGCCGATAGATATATCGACCGTCACCAATTATCTGAAAGAAAAGAAGACCCTTAAAGATATCGGCGGTTCCGGATACCTAGCGGAATTAACTAATATGGTCACGACTGCCGCTCATGTGGACCACTACGCGAAAAATGTTAAAGAAAAAAGAGTTCTCCGGGATTTAATCCAAACTTCCGCGGCCATAACCGAAGACGCTTTCGACGGACCAGAAGACATAGAAAATCTGCTGGATAAAATAGAGCAAAGGATATTGAACATCTCCCAACGCTCTATTGCCAAAAATTTCATCCATATAAAAGACGAGCTGCGCCTGGCCTATGACCGTATTGAAAAACTCCATGCCGGCGGAGAAGGAATGCGCGGAGTGCCGACCGGATTCCGGGAATTGGATAATAAACTTTCCGGCCTTCAGAAATCCGACTTGATAGTCTTGGGCGCCCGGCCGTCTCTAGGCAAAACTTCCTTGGCTTTGGACATTGCCCGCCACGCCGCTTTGCATGCGGGAGTGCCGGTAGGACTATTTTCTTTGGAAATGTCCCGGGAGCAGGTCGTGGACCGCATCATCTCCGCCGAGTCTCAAGTTCCCCTGTGGAAAATCAGAACCGGTAAAATCAGCGACGACGTGGAGTTCCAGCAGATTCAAGCCTCCTTGGACCGGCTCTCCGGCGCGCACATCTATATTGAAGACACCGCATCCATAAATATTCTTCAGATGCGCTCCATGGCAAGGCGCCTTCAGGCAGAACACGGGCTTGGCCTCATAATCGTCGACTACCTCCAGCTTATGACCCCACGCACCAATTCCGACAACATGGTTCAGCAAATAACCGAGATATCCAGGGGTCTCAAAGGTTTGGCCCGCGAACTGGCCGTGCCGGTTCTGGCTCTTTCTCAGCTTTCCCGCGAAGTGGATAAGCGGGACTACAACGTGCCAAAGCTTTCCGACCTCCGGGACTCCGGCTCCATCGAACAAGACGCCGACGTGGTTATATTCATTTCCAGGAAAGACAAAAGCGGCGGACAAAACGTTTTGCCGGAAGAAGAAGGCATCGCGAAAATCGTCGTCGCCAAACACAGGAACGGCCCGACCGGCGACTTGGACCTCCGCTTCGACCAACAGATTGCGAGCTTCAAAAGCATAGATTCCCGCCGCGAGCTTCCGCCGGATATATTTTAAGAAAAAAATAAGTAAGTAGTGGGTAGTTTGTGGTTTGTAGAAAATAAATTATACAATCACTTCATAAATTGCTCACTATCCACTACCAACTACTCACTACAAACTAAATCCATGATCAGACTCCCCGGCTCTCTTCGCGCCCTCATCGAAGAACTTTCCGAATTGCCCTCTATCGGCCCCCGCCAGGCGACCAGGCTGGCTTTTTATCTTGCCCAAAAAGGCGGCCAACAGGTTTTGGACCTCGCCAAAAATCTTGAGGGCCTGAAAAACATAAAGCTTTGCGAACGGTGTTTCTTTGTCCATGAGAATTCCGGAAGCCTTTGCGAGATTTGCGCGAATAAAGACCGCAACCCTGACAAAATCATGATTGTGGAAAAAGAGACCGATTTAATTTCCATAGAAAATACCAATAAATTCAACGGACGCTATCTTATTTTGGGAGTTGTTCCTAAAACCGGAATTTTGGAAGAACTCCAAAAAATGAGACTTGAGAGTCTAAAGAGTTTTATTAAAAAAGAATTATCCAGTCAGGCGGAAGAAATAATCCTTGCGCTTAACCCGACGAGCATCGGCGACTGGAATGCCGGAGTTTTAAAAAAAGAATTGGAACCGTACGCTAAAAAAATTACTAGGCTTGGGCGCGGACTACCGACCGGCGGCGAAATAGAATTTGCCGATGACGAAACCTTAGAGGGCGCCTTAAACGCCCGCTCGTAGAAATATGTGAATAAAAAAGCCCGCGATTTTCACGCGGGCAAATTGTGTCCAGAATACCTATATGGAGTGGCTCGGTTTGCCTTGCTCTTTCGGCTCCGGCGGGTTCACTTCGATACCCAGAAGCCTTTTGGCCGAATCCATCATCAACTTACCGACCTTGGGATGCATGTCCCCCTCGGAAGGAGGCGCCTCGGGGTCATCCAGAAAAATCAATTCTCCATTCTCGACTATCGCCCTAACCTGTCCGTCCCGGCAGTAGACAACGGTTTTCTTGTCAAAAAGAACGAAAATTTCCGCGGCTTCCCACTTATTCACGAGATCAATCTCGTCAGTGACGTGGAAAAGTTTTGCTCCCCGTAAAAACCAGATTGCCCGGCTGGCCTTGGTGTCGCTAATTTCCACCGTGTAGGGTCTCCCGAAGTTGGTGTAATGACAAAATGCCAAAACAGGAAACAACAGCGTCACCAAAACCAATGCTCCGATCAAA
>JAVHQZ010000082.1:0-2187 GCA_036171415.1 Minisyncoccota bacterium
CGTGGACTTCGTCCGTGAAAACATCGAAGCGGTGGCAACTCCGTACGGCCGGTTTGCGAATATTTACTATGTGATAGACGGCAGCAAGCTGATTTTCCGGAGCGATAAACTCGCGGAGTTCAGCTTCCGTTTGACCGGCAGGCGCCACGACTGGCGCGAGTGGCCAACCAAGGCAAAAAATCAGACCGAGGTACCATCATTCATTATTGAATAGTCCCGATTTATTTAGCGCGTAGCCCAACGTTTTAATTCTATGCGCCATGTCGATTTTAAGGAGAGAATAGAAAGCGGTTTAAAAGGCGATAAATCGGGCTGGCGCCGTTTTTTGACCCGCCCGTTTTTGTTAACGGCGGTTATTATCCTGGCAGTAATCGTGGTCGCGCAGATAGCCATCATAATCGCGCTTATATCCATTCAGGCAAATCTTAAAGCATCGCAAAATATTCCGGCAGGCCAGGTTCAAAATAATACCGGCGAACCCTCCGGTCCGGTCCCGGCCGGTCCCGACTCAAATAATCTCCAATTTTCTTTTACCGATCTTTTTTCCGGCAGCGGCTGGAAAAACGAATCAAAATCCGATGTTTATCAGGATTTTTTTACGAGTTCCATCTCCGCTCCGCCGGTGTACGATTGGCGGAAAACTCCGGTTGCTATCCCGAATGACGGTTCGCAAATAATTGCCGCCAAAAGCAGCGGCAAACGCGCCGTACTTTTAACCGCCGCCGGGAACATTTACTCCTTTGATTCCAAGGAACGCCTTTACGCGCGGCTGGGGCTTATATCTGTGCCCTCCGGCGCGAACCGGGGATTTTTGGACTTTGACCCGGGAACCGGGAAGTGGATAGCGGCCGTAGTCGGGAGCGACACCGTCCGTTTTGCCGTGTTGGAAGAAAAAGGCGGAGAGTTTAAAAAACTTGCCGATTTTACCCGGGGAGTTGCGGAGAGCGGCGCGGTAGCCGACCCCGGTCTCTCCTGTCGCGGTGGAACCTGCCTCTGGCTTTATGGTTCGGAGTTTCTGACTTTTCCGGAGAACTCCGGCGCAAGTATCAAGAAGATAGAAATTTTATCCGGTTGGTTTGACGATAAAGATGTCAGTTCCGTTTCTATGTCCAAGATCCCGGAGGGCTGGCTCATTTCTAAAGTCCGTCCGGGCGAGGAATCCAAATACGCGGCGGATATTTATCTATGGAACGGACAACTATCGCTGGCGGCAAAAGAAGTTTTTTCTTCCGATTATCCCGGCCGGGTGAGGTTCGGCTACGATTCCGCCGGGAAAAAACTTTTCGGAATCTACGCGGGGTATATCGGGCAAGCGTTTGAATTTAGCGTGTCGGATAATTTTACCCTGGTTAAGGTCAGGGATCTTTCCAGGTCTTTTAACGCCCGCGTTCTGGGCGGCATCGCGGCGGGCAGCGTGGAAGTATATCCGGAGATATTCGGCGAGGACGGTTCTTGGTGGATGGGGGCTTCGCCGGATTCACGCACGCCCCGTTCCATAAAAATATCTCCTACGGGGGGAGCGATCAGCTTAACCCAAGACTTAATTGCCGGCTCCGGACAGATGTTTTTGCTGCCGGGATTTGAGGCGCACGTCGTTTACGCGGTTTTGGTAAAAGGCGGAGTCTCCGGAATATACCGGTTCTACGACAGGGGCTACGGGCAGAAAGAAAAATATACCTGGGAGTCCTCCCGTATAAACAGCGGCGTGTTGCCCGTAAAATTCGCCCGGATAAACAGTATTTCCGGGTATGGAAATATAAAATACTACCTTTCAAACGACGGCGGCGCGTCCTGGCAGGGGGCTAAGGCGGGGGATTTCGTCAGGTTTCCATCGGATGGAAACGATTTTCGTTGGAAGGCCGAGCTTTTTTCGGCCTCCGATCCGTATTTTTCGCCTTGGCTAAACCTGGTATCGGTGGATTACTTCCAGTGATTGTTTTACCCGTAATCCGGTATTTTTTGAAATTACCTGCCCGTTCCGCAGGCGGGGACATTGGAGATTATGATTTCTATCTTCCGAGTTATGCACAGGTATCCCCTAAAGACATAATGCAGACTTGTCATTCCGGGCCTGCCTGCCGGCAGGCAGGCTAGACCCGGAATCCAGAGAATTTACAACGGATTCTGGATCCCCGTTTTCACGGGGATGACAGAAAAACGCGATTATGTATTCAGGGGATACCTGGG
>JAVHQZ010000083.1:0-9967 GCA_036171415.1 Minisyncoccota bacterium
GTCCGATTTTTTTAACGACGTGAACAACCTCGCTTCTCTCCAGGACAGCTTGCGCGCGAGCATCAACACCATAAACGACCTGAAAAATAATCTGGAAGATGAGCAGCAGCAGCTGGCTTTAAACCGGGCCGACCAGGAGGCGCTCCAGACATACAAACAGCAGCAGAAAGCCGAAACCGATCAGATAAAAACGGAGAAGAACCAGCTCCTAACGGCAACCAAGGGACAGGAATCCAAGTATCAGGATTTATTGAAGACCAAGAAAGCCGAGGCGGCCCAAATCCGGAGCCGTATCTTCCAACTTTTGGGCGGAGGAGAAATGAGTTTCGGTGACGCGTATAAAATGGCCAAGCTTGCCGGAGATGCGACCGGGGTCAGGCCCGCTTTCATCTTGGCGATATTGGACCGCGAGTCCGCCCTGGGGCAGAACGTCGGCAAGTGCACTTACAAGACGGCTCCGATGAGCGCGAAACAGGTAAAACGTTCGGACGGAAGCCTGAAGAGCGAAGTAGATTACTTTTTGGAGCTGGTCGGCGAGCTGGGATTCCAAAATCCGGAAGCAGTTTCGGTTTCTTGCCACAACAATGACGGCGCGTACGGAGGCGCAATGGGGCCGGCGCAATTCATGCCCTCTACTTGGGCCGTCTATGCCGCGCAAATTTCCTCGGTTACCGGCAAAGGAACGGCCAGCCCCTGGAGCAACACAGACGCCTTCGTGGCTTCCGCGCTTTACCTAAAAGACAGCGGCGCGGTCACGAGCGAGAAGATTGCGGCGGCGAAATATTATTGCGGGGGAAGATGGAATAGGTATGTTTGCACCAATGTTTATGCCAAAAAGGTCATAGATCTGGCGGCGAACTTCGAGGACGATATTGCGACTCTTAACCAATAAATATATTTTTAACTAATGACCAAAAAAATAAAATTACCGAACGGACTTAGAATTGTCTTTGCCCCGCAGAAAGGCCCGACCACGACCGTTTTGGTGCTGGTCGAGACCGGTAGCGAATACGAGACTAAAAATATAAACGGCCTTTCCCACTTTTTGGAGCACATGTGCTTTAAGGGCACAAAGAAACGGCCGAGGCCGGGGATGATTTCCCGCGAGCTCGACGCCCTGGGCGCGGAGTCCAACGCTTTTACCAACCAAGAATATACCGGTTATTGGGCGAAGGTGGAAAAAAGGCGCTTTGAAAAAATGTTCGAGCTTGTTTCCGATTTGTATCTGAATCCGATATTTAATTCCGAAGAAATCGAAAAAGAAAGGGGCGTAGTGACTGAAGAGCTCAACATGTACGAGGACACGCCGATGCGGAAGGCGAGCGAAATTTGGATGAATCTGATGTACGGAGACCAGCCTACCGGTTGGGATATCGGAGGCACAAAAAATGTCATAAAAAAACTTAACCGGGAAGATTTCATAAAATACAGGGCGAAACACTACGTTGCCTCAAAGACCATCGTTGTGATTTCGGGGAACTTCAATTTTAAAAGGGCTGAAAAACTTATCCGAAACTCCTTCGGATCTTTGCCGAAGAAGCCGCGGGCATCAAAAACAAAAACATACTTTATTCAGAAGAAACCCAGGGCTATCGTTAAATTCAAAAAATCCGAACAGGACCATTTGGTTTTGGGCGTGCCCAGTATAAACGCTTTCGATAAGCGCCGCTACACGCTTTATGTTCTGGGACACGTTCTGGGCGGGGGAATGAGCTCAAGACTATTCCACCGCATCCGGGAAGAGCTTGGAGCGGCCTATTACGTCCGTGCCTCCTCCGACGAATCCCTGGACCACGGCGAGTTCGCGGTTTCCTCCGGCTCCGCCCATCCGAAAACCGAATTGGTAATCAAGGCGATACTTGAGGAGTTTGAGCGGCTCAAAAAGGAAGACGTGCCCGCCCATGAGCTCACCAAGGTTAAGGACCACCTGACCTCGGGCATAGTCATGGGACTTGAAACTTCCGAGCAGTTGGCTAATTTTTACGGGATACAGGAGCTTATCTATAAGAAAACCGTGTCTCCGGAAGAAGTGGCCAGGAAAATTCAGGCAGTGTCTGTCAAAGAGATCCGGGCTCTAGCTAAAGAACTTTTCAGGGGAAAAGTGTTGAATTTAGCTGTGATTGGTCCCTATAAAAACGATTCTAAGCTCAAGAGTCTCCTAAAATTGAAATAGGGTCCGATTGGGTCCAGGGCGCGTGCCCCGCACCGAGCCAGACGCCAGCCCTTGTGGCGGCGCAGGTTACCTGCTCATCATAATTCGTCGGCGAATTCAAAAGATATGAGTATATTCACGAACCGGACGGGCGGGCAAGCCGGTTGCGCCTGATCTGGTGACGGGGTGTGTGTTAAAAACCCTTGTAATATAAGGCGTCGTGGGGCATTATATGGGTAATGGAGAAAAGGGTCATAGAAATATCTTGGGGGAGTCTATGGAGAATATTTATTTTTCTTATCTTCGCCGCGTTTCTTTATATGGGCAGACAGATACTGTTGGCACTTTTTGCCGCCATAATAATTTCTTCCGGGCTGGATTTTATCGTTGATTTTCTGGAGCGCAGAAAAATTCCGAGGACTTTCGCGGTCATCATGATTTTTCTCGGACTCATAATAGTCGCCGCTGCGGTAATTTACTTAATAGTTCCATTTGTGGTCGCGGACTTGAACGGAGTGGTGCTTTTCTTAAATCAATCCAAGCTAGGCGCATGGCTGGGGCCGGCTTTCAATCTTAAGGCGACTCAGTCCGTCGGAACACTAATAAATAAATTTACCGCGCAGATTTGGGGAGGGGGTACATCGCCCTTGGACACGCTCTCCGCGGTTTTAGGCAGTCTCGGTCTTGCCGTCGCCGTAGTGGTAATTTCTTTTTATCTCACCATAAGCCGGGACGGAGTAGAAAGATTTATCCGCGCGGTTGCACCCTTGGCCTACGAAGCTCCGGCGCTTTCCATTTACGAACGTTCCAGAAAAAAAATAGGGATGTGGCTTCGGGCGCAACTTTTGACAAGCTGCGTAATGGGAGTTCTGGTTTGGGGGTCTCTCGCAATTTTGGGCTTGAAGCACGCATTTTTGGTCGGTATATTCGCGGCAATATTTGAGTTAGTCCCGTTTGTGGGACCGATTCTAGCCGGCGCGATAGCGTTTCTTTTCGCGATGGCCTCTTCGCCGGTTCTAGCCGTTTACACTCTTATAATATTTTTGGTACTGCACCAGTTTGAGGCCCATGTACTTGTCCCTCTTCTCACTCGGCGCGCGGTGGGACTGCATCCGGTTGTGGTTATAGTCGCCCTACTTATCGGCATAGAGCTCGCCGGTCTTTTGGGCGCGGTCATCGCCGTACCCTTGGCGGCGGTGTTGCAAGAAGTTGTAGAGCATCGTTCCTGGGGAAGAGTGCCCCGGCCGGAATCCCACGCTTAAGAACAAATGGACTCTAGAAAAAAGTTTTATATTACAACGACGCTGCCGTATGTTAACGCCGCGCCGCATATAGGTTTCGCTCTGGAAATAGTCCAAGCGGATATTTTGGCACGCTACCACAAGTCTTTAGGAGAAGAAGTTTTTTTTAACACCGGGACGGATGAACACGGGTCCAAAATTTACCGGAAGGCGGCAGAAGAGAAAAAAGATACCCAGGCTTACGTAGACGAATACGCGGAGAAGTTCAAAAACTTGGCCGGTACGCTGGATATTGACAAGGAGGGGTTTAACTTTATCCGGACTACCGACAAACACCACGTTGAGGCCGCCCAAGCGTTTTGGAAGTTGTGCGACAAAAACGGTTTTATATATAAGGGTTCTTATAAAGTTAAATATTGCGTTGGCTGTGAGCTGGAAAAAACGGAATCGGAACTTGCGGACGGAAAGTGTCCGATACATCCGAATTTAACGATAGAAGAAATCGAAGAAGAAAATTATTTCTTCAAATTTTCGGCATTTAAAGACCGGCTTTTAGAACTATATAAAAAATATACCGATTTTGTTTTACCTGGCCATAGGCTTACGGAAATCAGAAATTTCGTGGCCGAGGGGCCGAAAGACTTCAGTATTTCGAGGCTGGAATCCAAGATGCCCTGGGGGATACCCGTGCCGGGAGATGAATCGCAGGTGATGTACGTCTGGTTTGACGCGCTTATAAACTATATTTCCACGCTCGGCTGGCCGGAAAACAAAGACAATTTTGAAGAGTTTTGGGGAACCGCTGGCGCGCCAAACGCGGTTCAAATAGCCGGCAAGGATAATTTAAGACAGCAGTCCGCGATTTGGCAGGCGATGCTTCTCGCCGCCGAGTTGCCGCCTTCGAGACAAATTTTGATTCACGGTTTTATCACAAGCGCCGGCGAAAAAATGTCCAAGAGTTTAGGCAATGTAATCGACCCGTTTGAGGTCGTGGGAAAGTACGGAGCGGACGCCTTTCGTTATTGGGTGGCGCGGGAGATGCCGACTTTTGAGGACGGCGATTTCACCTGGGAGAAATTTAAAGAATCGTACAACGCGAATCTCGCCAACGGCTTGGGAAATTTGGCGAGCCGTATTGTAAAAATGCGGCAACTTGTTGATGAAAAAGGTCCTATTCCGATTGGCTACGAAACCAATGCAAGTAAGAACTCATTTCCAGATTACGATAATTATCTGGACAAAGCGGAAATAAAAAACGCAATTGATTTACTCTGGGAAAAGATGCGAGACATGGATATGTATATACAAAAAGAAGAGCCATTCAAAAAAATTAAAACCGATCTACCGGGAGCAATTGTGGATATGAAAAAGCTTGTGTTAGAACTCCGCACCATTGCGTGGCGTCTTGAGCCATTCTTGCCCGATGCTAGTGAGAAAATAAGCACCGCCTTAGACAAGGGCAAAGAACTCGCGCCTCTTTTCCCGAGGATGTCCTAGCTTATGACTAAATTTTTAGACGCGCATACGCATGTCCATTTTCCAGCTTATGGCGACGACACCGAAGCGGTTTTGGCGCGCGCCAAAGAGGCCGGAGTAAAAATGATAACGGTAGGAACGCAAACTTCCACCTCCGAATCAGCCATAGAGTTCGCCAAGAAGCATCCCGGAACCGTTTGGGCTACCGTCGGTTTTCATCCGGCTCACTTTTCCGAAAATTGGCATCACGACACGAATGAGCAGGAAGAATCCTTCCCCGAAGAATTCGACATAGATAAATTAAAAGAATTGGCGGAGGCCAAAGAAGTTGTAGCAATCGGCGAGTGCGGGCTGGATTACTACCGCCTGGAGCAGGACGATTTGGTTTCCAAGGATAAACAAAAAAAAGCTTTTATTGAACAGATTTATCTGGCTCGAGATGTTAATAAGCCTTTAATGATTCACTGTCGGAACGCCTTCGGAGATTTAATAGATATTTTGGAGGCCAATCGTGACGCGCTTTTGGAGTTTCCCGGGGTAATTCACTTTTTCTCCGGCGACCTAGGAGAGGCCGAGGCTCTATTGGATATGGGCTTCGCTTTTACTTTCGGCGGAGTGATAACTTTTGCCCGGGATTACGACGAAGTTATAAATTTTCTACCGCTCTCCGCGATATTATCCGAAACCGATGCGCCATATGTCACGCCGGCGCCTTACAGAGGAAAGCGAAATGAGCCGGCATATGTCGTAGAGGTGGTTAAAAAAATCGCTGAACTAAAAAAAATTGACGTTGATGTGGCCGCGGAAAATATATCCAGGAACGCGGAAAGAATTTTCGGAATTAAAATATGAAAAAGCCAGCCTTTCGGCTGGTTTTAATTTAGTTGCCTTTGTCGTCTTGAAGATCCAGAAGCGGATCGACTCCCTGGCCTAGATCCAGACGTTCGTTCCCGGTAAGGAGAAAAGTTTTGACGATGGGCTGCCCCGGATGCGACAGGTCTACGAGCGCGCCGAATCCGTTCCGGTTTAGCTTTTTCCGGACAATGAGCCAGCTCTGCATGGCCGCATGAAGATGTTCGGGCGGCTTGAAGTTGTTTATAACATCCATACTCGCGTCTATCAGGGCGTGAATCGCTTCGCTTATCTCCGGATTAAGTTCGGTCATCATCCGGGCAAACTCTTCTTGAGTCATTTTCACTCCCGACTTTGTAATAGCTACGTTCATTTAACTCTCGGCGGTTAGGTCTGTCAAAACGCTTGAGAGGTCGGGAAAATCGGGATAAAATGGAAGGACTGATGAATCCCGTAAGAAAATTTAACAAATGATATTTTTTCGGACCAAAATAGCTAATTTCGCTCAACTAGGCTTTAATAACAAAAACAACGCTTTTAATTTTCAAACGGGATGAAGAAGTATGATTTCAGGAAAATAGAGCCCAAGTGGCAGAAATTTTGGGATAAAAAAGGCACCTATGAACCGGACCTCAAAGAAGCCAAGCGGCCTTTTTATAATCTGATGATGTTCCCGTACCCGTCGGCGGAGGGACTCCATGTCGGGAATATGTACGCGTTTACCGGGGCGGACATATTCGGACGGTTTAAGCGGATGCAGGGGTATGACGTATTCCAGCCGATAGGCCTGGACGGGTTCGGCATACACTCCGAAAATTACGCGCTCAAAATTGGAACCCATCCGGCCAAGCAAGCCAAAATTTCCGAAAAACGTTTTTATGAACAATTGAAGGCCATCGGCAATGGTTTCGCCTGGAATGAGCGCGTAGAAACTTACGACCCGGATTACTACCGGTGGACCCAGTGGATATTTACGCAGATGTTCAAACACGGGTTGGCTTACCGTAAAAAACAGGCGGTTAATTGGTGTCCGAAGGACTTAACCGTTCTCGCGGACGAACAGGTAGTTGCCGGGAAGTGCGAGCGCTGCGGGACACAAGTTATCCAGCGGGAACTGGAGCAGTGGTTTTTCAGAATTACGAAATACGCGGAAAAACTCCTGAATAATTTGCGGAGCTTGGATTGGTCGGAAAAAATTAAAATCGCGCAAAAAAATTGGATAGGCAGGAGCGAAGGCGCGACAATTGATTTCGAGGTTAAGGCGGGAAACATAAAAGAATCCATAACCGTGTTCACGACCCGGCCGGACACGCTTTTCGGCGCAACATATCTGGTTCTGGCCCCGGAGCACTTCGCGGTTCAAAATTTTATCAAAGAAATTTCCAATCAAAAAGAAGTCACTGCGTATATCGAAGCGGTTAAGAATAAGTCGGAAGAGGAGCGGATTGATGAAAAGAAAGAAAAAACCGGAGCGGAGCTCAGGGGGGTTCATGCCGTAAATCCGGTAAACGGCGAAAGTATTCCGGTTTGGATATCCGACTATGTCCTAGCCTCTTACGGCACGGGAGCCATCATGGCCGTCCCGGCGCACGACCAGAGGGATTTTGAATTCGCGAAGAAATTTAAATTACCGATCAAGGTGGTGATTTGCCCGAATTACCCGGCGCCGAAGTGTCCGCCGCTTGAATCCGCCTATACGGGCGAAGGCTACCTTGTGGACTCCGGGGAATTCAGCGGGAAGAAAGCGGAGGAGGCAATCTGGGAAGTTGCAAAATTCGCGCGCGGGAAAAAAGAGGTAAAGTTCCGGCTACGGGATTGGCTGATTTCAAGGCAGCGTTACTGGGGTCCGCCCATACCGATGATTTTTTGCGCTGTTTGCGCCAAGGAGAATAAGGGCGAGAGGGAAGACATGCCTGGCTGGTATTCGGTTCCCGAGAAAGATTTGCCCGTGAAGTTGCCGATTATAAAAGACTTCCGTCCGACCGGTTCCAATCAGTCTCCGCTCGCGGCAAGCAAATCCTTTTACGAAGTTAAGTGTCCTTCTTGCGGGGCTAAGGCAAAAAGGGAAACGGATGTTTCCGACACCTTCCTGGATTCCGCCTGGTATTATTTGCGCTATCCGAGCTCGGAAAATAAAAAAGCTCCGTGGGATGACGAAATAACCAAAAAATGGCTGCCGCTCGCGATGTATACCGGGGGAGCGGAACACGCGGTTTTGCATCTTCTTTATGTCCGCTTCATGGCCATGGCCCTTAAAGATTTCGGGTTGATAGATTTTGACGAGCCGGCAACGAGATTCAGGGCTCACGGACTTCTGATTAAAGACGGGGCGAAGATGAGCAAGTCCAAGGGGAATGTAGTCAACCCGGATGAATACATAAAAAACTTCGGGGCGGATACTCTGCGTATGTACCTTATGTTTTTGGCGCCGTTCGAGCAGGGCGGAGACTTCAGGGACGAGAGCGTCATGGGCATAACCAGATTTTTGGACAGAGTTTGGAAATTTATTCAGTCGCCGGACGTGGAAGACGGTAAAAACCTAGCCATTCTTCACCGGACAATCAAAAAAGTTACCGAAGACATAGAAAACTTGCACTACAACACGGCGATAAGCGCCATGATGATATTTTTAAACGCGCTCGAGGGCACGGCCGACCGCAAGGAAAAAGAAATATTCCTGAGGCTTTTGGCTCCCTTCGCGCCGCACATAAGCGAAGAGCTTTGGGAGACGGGCGGATTCGGAGAAATCTCCATACATCTCGCGGACTGGCCGAAATATGACCCGAATCTTTGCGTGGAAGAGAAGGTTAAAATAGCGGTTCAGATAAACGGAAAGGTCAGAGCCGTTTTGGAATTGCCCTCGGGAGTGAGCGAAGCCGATGCCGTTTCCGCTGCGCTCGCCAACGCTAAGATAAAAGAAAGTCTCCAGGGCAAGAAGCCGGGGAGAATTATTTACGTGGCCGACCGCCTTATAAATTTAGTAATCTGATGTTTAAAGAAGAATTTTTTATCACGCTCCTGATTTTGATGGCTTTGGTTATGCTTCTTTATGTGAACCAGCCCGGATTCGCCGAACGGCATGCCTGGCTTGTTCATTTTTTCAGTCCGTCAACCGCAACCTCAACGCCGGGCCAAAGTAATCAGCCCGTCAACGCAAAGATTTCTCCGGTAAATCGGCGCTAGCTATTTACGTTCTGCCAAAACGAGTTTTACCTCGAATTTCTTTTCTTTACGCAAAACCAAAAGCTTAAGTATTTCGCCGACCCGCTTATTGTCCAGGGTGTCCTGGATCGGATGGTCCTTGTCTATTTTTTTGCCGTTGCACTCCAGGATAATGTCCTTATTTCTAATGCCGGCTTTGGCGGCGGGACCGCCCGGGACAACCGCCAGCCCGTATTCGCCTTCGCCCATTACGAGCGCTCCGTAACTTACCGGAAGTCCGAGCTTAGACTTCAGATTTTCGTCGATAATAATGTAGCGGACTCCAAGAAGAGGCCTTCTTATGTGGCCGAATTTCTGAAGGTCCTCAAGATCGCGTTTAGCCGCGTTTATCGGGATGGCGAAATTTATGTTCTGGGCGCCGAAGACCACCGCCGCGTTAATCCCGACAGCTTTTCCATCCAGGCTAACCAATGGCCCGCCGGAGTTCCCCGGATTTATCGCCGCGTCGGTTTGGATGAGGCCGCGCATTTCCTGCGGAGGAGACTTGGGGTCGGCCTGGGCGACTATGGCGCGGGAAAGGCCCGAAACAATGCCCAGCGATACGGTGTTTCGGAAAAGTCCCAGGGCGTTTCCGATGGCAACAACGGATTCTCCAAGTTCCAGCTTTGTCGCGTCGCCCAGGGATACGGTCGGCAATCCCGCGGCTTTTATTTTTATAATGGCTACATCATAAATAGGGTCGCGGGTAAGGACCATGGCGACATGGCTTAAGCCGTCGGAGGTGATAACCGTGTATTCCGCCTTTGGGTCGATAATTACGTGCTTATTGGTAAGAATTAGTCCTTCCGGAGAAACAACAAAACCGGAGCCGCCGCCCACATTAACCATGCCGTGCGGGTCAACCAGCATATCCGGAATACTTATTTTTTTATGTTTGCCCTTTTTAAAAAGAGGGGCGAAAGCGGGGAGTTCTTTTTTTAAATCAGCCAGATGCTTGGAAATCACGATGGAGACCACCGCGGGCATAACTTTTTTAATGGTAGAAATAACTTGTCTGTCCTGCATGTACTAATTGTAGCATTTG
>JAVHQZ010000084.1:0-2098 GCA_036171415.1 Minisyncoccota bacterium
GCATCGAGTGCGACGGCGCAAGTGCTTGATGCCGTATCTAGGGAGCCGAGCGCCTGATCTATAACGGCAACAATTTTATTTGCCTCATTCAAAATCTGACTCTTGAACTTAAGAACACTTTGTATTTTAGGAACAACTACCCCCTTTGTTGACGCGCCCATAGCCGCAGTATTCGCGTCCTTATTCTCGGCCTGGCACTTCGTAAGTGCATCTCCGGTAAGTCCCTTACAGGTGTCAGCAAGACTACCGTTGTCCGCGGCAAGTTTGTCGGCGGTCAGATTGGTCAGGCCCTTCGTGCCCAGCTCTACGAGTTTAGAAAGAGCGGAATTTATAAGCGCGCTCAGCAATCCCGTAAGATCGTTCGCGTTAACGATGCGCTCAAGCGGGCTCCCGCCAAGGTTTTTGCTAAGAGTGTCGGAAACCAATTTTCCCGGGGTGGTTTCTTGGAGGGCGTTTGGGTTTTCGGGGTTGCAAATTATAACCGAAGAGCATTTTGCGTCGGAGCAACTGATAAAAGCATCGGCGAAGAGCGCACGGGCATCGGATTCGGATGAGACGCCCCCGCCGTAATCATCCGGATTAACCGTGCTCGTATCTTTGCAATCTTTTGTAGACAGGAAGCCGGAAGCGGCACTGGCGCTATTTTTGCTTGCTTCCTGAGCCCTACTTCCCGCTTCGGCACTGGCCTCGGACAACTGGAGGAGGGTTCCGTAATAATTATTCTGTGGTTGTTGCAACGCGCCGTAGGCTAACCAGCCGCCACTTTCAAAATTCCGGGCGAAACCGGCGAGGTTAGCCGCGACCATATCCGGCGTACAGCTGTAGGGGTTACTGCCCGGGCTGTATCCTGCTCCCTGTGGTGAGGGCGGGGTCAGAACCACTTGCACCAGCGGACCGAAGTTGGAACAAAGCTGAGGGGCATACTTAGATATAATTCCGCCCGCGGCTGTATTAAAAGAGTTTCCCAAAAAACTTTGCCAATTTTGAACATATTTCGGTTCGCCCCCTCCCCCTACCCAGCTCACGGTTTGAGCGCTGAGCTTCTTAACCAAAAGGTTTTTTAAAACTTCCGTCAATATTTTCCCAAAATAGCCAAGATTTTGTAATGCATTGGAAAGATATTGGTAAACATTCGACAAGGCCTTCAATATCGCGTTTATAATGTTGGATACACCACCGATGAAGTCAGAAAAAGCATAAGCAGTTTGTATTCCCAAAACCGCGTTAAGCATGCCGATTGCCCGGTCGCTCTCGCCGAGTGAACTTATAAGTTTGGGCAAAGATTCCTTAAGGCTATTCGCCTCTATGCCGACGGCTTTTTGATACGGATCCAAAACCAATTTCGGATTTTGGAGGGCGATTAAAGTTTTCGCCGGGTCCGCTTGGTTAAAAAAAGTTCTTTGTACGTCTATAAATCCCAAAAGCGCCCTGTTGAAGCGCGCCAAGGGAGCGGGAACGGGAGTTTCATAAATTTTGTTTTCTGTACGGTCATACATTGAGCTGATATCTCCGAGAGACTGGAGACTAATGGTTTGATTGGAAAGATCGCTTAGGCTTGGCGCCAGGATGTTGTCCAACGCAGACTGGCTTGCGGACAGGTAATTGAAAATATCCTCAGCGGTATATTTTTGGGAAACCTTTATTTTTTTGTCCTGAAGCTGCGGCCCAAAACTCATAGCGACGATGTTGCTGATTCCGCCCATGTCACCATAGTTTTTAGGCAGAATCAAAGGGTTTTTACTCGTAAGGTCCGGGCCGTTCGGATTGGCGGCTAAGACCTTCTGTATCAATTGGTCGGTGAAAGTATCGCTTACGATCCCGGACGAAGGCACCCCAATATCGCTTCTCGCAAAAAGCGGCGAGGTGTATCCGGGCAAGGTCGTATATTTCTCCACGAAGACACTTTTGCCATCTACGGTTATTTGTTGGGCTCCCTGACCGGCCGGATTTGCGGGTACAGCAACCTTCGTATTGGAGAGCAAAAACACAAACGAGCTGGTCAGTGCCGCCAGGACAAGGAATACCGATATTGTTTTTTGCGTATTGGGCGAGTTCATCCCGTTAGAAATTATGAGAGGTAGTTCGATTATTATCTGAC
>JAVHQZ010000085.1:0-9645 GCA_036171415.1 Minisyncoccota bacterium
CGCGGGTGCGTTTGGCTCTCCTGACTTTTCTGTTATAGAACTTATTTAATTTCATGTTTTAAGCGGCGGCGGTTCCGGCTTTCTTACCGACTTTGCGCGCGATAACCTCACCCAAGTAATGAATACCTTTGCCCTTGTAGGGTTCCGGCTTCTTATAAGAGCGGATTTTCGCGGCGGTCTGGCCGACGGCCTCTTTGTCCACGCCGGAAATTTTTATAAGGCTCTTCTCCACTACTATGGTAACGCCCTTAGGAGGAGTTAGTTTAATCGGGTTCACGAAGCCGAGGGTAAGGACGACGGTCGGACCTTCCATCGCCGCTTTGTAGCCGACGCCTTCCAGCTCCAAAACTTTTTCGTAGCCGTTCTTTACTCCCTCCATCGCGTTTCTAAGAAGCGCAAACATGGTGCCGACGTTAGAGGCGGCCTGCTTACCGGCGCCGGAGTTGGTCACCATTATTTCGTTGTTATCGATTTTAACGTTGGTGTGGAGCAAGAGATTAACCTCCTTCTCCCCTTTCGGTCCTTTGAAAACAAAAACGCCGTCCCGTTCGGTAACGGTTACGCCCTCCTCTATTTTCATCGGTTTTCTGGCTAATCTGGACATGTTGATAATTATACTAATATACGAATTGTACTAATGATACTAATATTGCGAATTGATTCATCGGTATTATTCGTATGATTCGTAAACATCTGTATATTGGTATTGTTCATTGGTTCTACCAAATTTCGCAAAGGTGTTCGCCGCCGACTTTCTGTTTCCTGGCTTCCTTGTTGGTCATTACACCCTTGGAGGTGGAAAGTATGGAAATTCCGTAATTCTGCTTCACCGGGCGAAGTTCCTGATAGTTCGCGTAGATTCTCCTCCCGGGCTTGGACACCAGCTTGAAGTCGGTGAAAGCCGGCTCTTTGCCCTTGAAGGCAACCTTAACTTCCAAGTACTGCTTCTTGCCTACTTCTTTCTTGTGGGCGCTTTTTAAATAACCGGCGGCGACCAAAATCTTCGCTACCGCGAGATCAAAATTGGAATAAGAGGTAAGGATGTTCTCCTTCCTGGCTCTGGCGGCGTTTTTAATTTTTGCCAATAAATCGTAGTACATGAATTTAAATTTATAATTACTAATTTCTAATGTCTAATGATTTTAGCTCGCTGTTTTTCATTGGAAATTGGTAATTGGATATTAGATATTATTTTATTCTTACCAGGATGCTTTTTTAACTCCGGGAATATAACCGGCGGTAGCCAACTCGCGGAAGCAGATGCGGCAAATTCCGAAAGCGCGCATATATCCGCGCTTCCTGCCGCAACGAAAACAGCGCCGGACGATTCTCGAAGAGAACTTCGGGGCTTTTTTGCTTCTTGCGACTACCGATAGTTTAGCCATGTTTATTTGTTTTTGCTTTTACGCCTGGTTTTCTTAGCTTTTGGCTCTTCCTTCTTGGCGAACGGAACGCCGAGCGTCCTGTAGGCTTCAATAATTTCTTCTTTCTTCCCCGGCTTCGGAACGACGCTGACGCCGAAGGAAAAGTTAAAGTGGGATTCTTCCGGGTTCAATTCCGGAAAAACCTGCTGTTCGCGGAAACCGATGTGCAAAGACCCGTGGTCATCCACGGTTCTGATGCTCAGTCCCTTAAAATCGTGAACGCGAGGCAATACTATTGTAATCAGGCGCTCGAAAAAATCAACCATTCTCTGTCCCCGGAGCGTCGCCACAAGCCCTACAATCTGTCCTTCGCGCGACTTGAAGCCGGCAATAGACTTTTTGGCGCGAGTTATTTTGGGCTGTTGGCCGGTGATAGCGGCAAGGTCTTTTTTAATCTGGGGCAAAATCTTGTCCTCAAAACTCGCCTGGGTGGAAATTTTTCCGATGCCGGCGTTCACTACTACTTTTGAGAGCAAGTTTTTAGAAGTTAGTTTCATTTGACTTTAGTTGGGGGCTTCGCACTTTTTGCAGTAGCGGACCTTGGTCGCTCCCTCCGCGCGGTAGCCGACGCGAGTCGCCATCTTGCAGTTCTTGCAGACAAGCATGACGTTTGAAGCGTCCATCGCCCTGGGGATGGAAACTGTTTCGCCGGTTTTACCCTGAGCCTTGGGGCGCATCCGCTTTTTAATCAAATTCAAACCTTCCACGGCAACGCGGTTTAAGGGTATAGAAACGCTAAGGACGGTTCCGGTCTTGCCCCGGTCCTTGCCGCTCATAATTTTAACTTGATCTCCCTTTTTGATGTGCATGGTTTTTATAGCGATCCGAATCTGCGAATTACATCCGAATGCCCCGAATAAATTCTTTTTGTTTTTATGTCTGTAATTTGCATTTTATTTGTAGAATTCGGATGGGTGTTCATTAGGATTGCGTCTACACGATTTCTTCAGCCATGGTTAATATCTTTTCGAAACCGAGAGTTTTTAACTCGCGGGGCATCGGGCCGAAAACACGGGTAGCGACCGGTTCGTTCTTCGGGTTTATTAGCACGACGGCGTTTTCGTCAAAGCGGACATAAGAGCCGTCGGTACGCCTTGTCGCGGCGCGGGAGCGGACCAAAACACAGCGGACGATGTCCTTTTTCTTGGTAGCCTTGCGCGGTTCGGCGCTCTGGACGGAAGCGATGATGATTCCGCCGATTCTCGCGTAGCGGTGGCGGGTGCCTCCCAGAATACGAAAACAGCGAACCAGCTTTGCTCCGGAATTATCCGCTACTTTTAAAATGGAACGTTCTTGTATCATGTTTAGATTTTACCGATTATTCTCCAGCGCTTTTCTTTGGAAAGCGGCCTGGTTTCTTCGATTATTACCTTGTCCCCTGTCTTGTACTCGTTCGCTTCATCGTGGGCCTTAAAGCGGTGGGTAACCTTATAGAGGCGCTGATATTTAGCGTGCTTCCTGGTTCCTTCGACGGCGACGACCCTCGTCTTCGTCATCTTGTCGGAGACCACTACTCCCTGCAGTTTTCTCTTGTTCGTTTCGTTATTCGGCATGTGTTTTTATGAAGGTCATTAACCTCGCTATTTTCTTTCGGAAAGTCCTAAGAGTCCTCACATTTTGCAGTTTTCCGGCCTCTAAGTCAAACATAGCCTTCCGGAGTTCGGCTTTAGTTTCGTGAAGCGCTTTTTCGAGCTCCACTTTCGGCTTATCTTTTAGATCTTGTATATCTTTGCGTTTCATTGGATTTATTATACTAATATACGAATTGTACTAATGATACTAATGGGTTCGGTGTTTTATTCGTATAATTCGTAAACATTTGTATATTGGTATCGTTTATTGTTTTGATACGAATTTAACTTTGAACGGCAATTTGTGGCCGGCGCGGCGAAGAGCCTCCTCTGCGGTCGCTTTCGTAACTCCGTCGATTTCAAAAATTATCCTGCCGAGGCGAACCGGGAAAACGTAGCGGTCCACGGAACCTTTTCCGCCACCCAGAGTCATTTCCGGAGGTCTCGCGGTAACCGGTTTATCCGGGAAAACTCTTATCCAAAGGCGTCCTTCGCGCTTTAAAAAGTTCGTGATGGTGCGGCGGCCGGCTTCTATCTGGCGGGAGTTGAGCCAGTGATTCTCCATCGCCTTCAACCCGTAAGTACCAAAACTAAGCTTAAGCCCGCGGGTTTCCACGGTCCTCTTCCTGGAGCGGCCCTTGTGCCACTTCCTGTGTTTTACTTTCTTTGGTACTAACATGTTTTTTTATTAATTAGCGTTGTTTCTTTTCACCTTCAAAAATCTCGCCTTTGTATATCCAAACTTTGATTCCGATTGTTCCGTAAGAGGTGTGAGCGGTAACGGTGCCGTAGTCTATATCCGCGCGCAAATTCTGGAGAGGCAAAGCACCGTATCTCAAAACTTCCCGGCGGGCGATTTCGTTTCCGTCCACGCGTCCGGAGACCAATATCTTCGCTCCTTTAACTTCGCGGTTCTGGGCGATAAGATCCAAATATTTTTTGAGAGTTCTCCTGGTCTTGATTCTGCGTTCCAAATCCCAGGCGATTTGCTGGGCGGTGTACTGGGCGGAAATTTCGGTCCTCTTCAGCTCTTCTATATTTACGCTTAAAGGTATCGGCTGCTTCTCTCCGCGGATTTTCCTAACGGCAAGGTCAATTGCTTTGGTCAAATCCTCCACACCCTTTCCTCCGCGGCCGATTACGATACCCGGGCGGGCGGCTTTGATGAAGACTTTGACCCTGGAAGCGGTACGCTCAATTTCCGTGGAAGCGACGCCGGCCTGGGCGATAGTCTTCGCGATAACGCTCCGAATTGCCTCGTCTTCAGCCAAAAACATGGCGTAAAGATTGGTCTTCACAACACGCTTGGCTCCTTTGGTGCCGGATTTTTCCGGGGGAAGCGCGAAGAACCACCTGGAGGACCAGTTCTTGTTAATTCCCGTTCTGAAAGATTTTGGATTTATTTTTTGTCCCATTTTTATTATTCGCCTCCTTTATTGCCGACGCCCGAACCCTTGGTTCCGGGAGTTCTCTGGAAGACCTTCCTGAACATCCCGGCTTTCTTTCTCGGCTTCTCTTCCGTCGGAGTTTTTGGAGATTTTTTCGGAGACGCTTCGTGTTCCAAGTGCTTAACTTTCTTTTCTACAACTATGCTAAAGCGGTTGTTCTTGGCCTTCGGGTTTTCGTAGAGGGTGAGCGTTACGTGGCTCATTTTTTTCTGGATTTCGGACATGGAACCCTGGGCGCGGGGCATGTAGCGCTTAAGCATCGGGCCTCCGTCCACGCGGAAAGATTCCAAAGCGAGTTTGGACATATCCATCTTGCCCTTGGCCTTCGCGGCGGAAACGGCGCTCCTTAAAAGCTTCAAAAGAGGTTTTGCGGCGCGGCGCGGCTGCATCATGAGCTGGGCTTCCGCTTCGTTGACGCTCAAACCTTTTACAAGGTCGGCAACGGCGCGGACCTTGCGGGGCGCCATTCTTAGATAATTAAGTTTTACGGTTTGCTTTTCCATGTTTACCCCCACACCTACCGGCGATTTAGAAACCGCCGCTTTTTGTGAGCTTTGTTTATTTTCTGATTTCGGGTGTTTATTTTGCTTGTCCATTTAAATATTTAATCCTTTATCGCCGTGTAGGTGTGGGGGTTTATTTTTTAGCTGGTGCGGGGGCGGCCGGAGCTGCTGCGCCTGCGGCGGCGGACTGCTCCATTTCCTTCTGCATCTTTCCTCCGTGGCGGGTGAACTTACGGGTGGAAGAAAATTCTCCCAAGCGGTGCCCGACCATTTCTTCGCTTATTCTCACTTCAATAAAATCTTTTCCGTTGTGAACGGCGAAAGCGTAACCGACCATCTCCGGAGAAATTTCCGAAGCCCTGGCCCACGTCTTAATAACCGGCGCGGCGTCGGGCTTAAACTTAGAAATCTTCTTCAGGAGATTTTGGTCCACGTAAGGGCCTTTTTTGGTAGATCGTGACATAATAATTTGATAATTATACTAATATACGAATTGTACTAATGATGCTAATGGTTTTATTCGTATAATTCGTAAACATTTGTATATTGGTATCGTTAATTACTTTTTCTTCCTTCTTTGGACTATAAGTCGGTTGGACGGCTTTCTCTTCTTCCGGGTCTTCCTGCCGCCGGTTACGTTTCCGTAAACGTCTTTCGGCCGCTTGGTACCGCGAGGCTGGGCGCCTTCGCCGCCGCCGTACGGATGGTCAACCGGGTTCATAGCGGAACCACGGACGGTCGGGCGGATGCCCAAGTGCCTGGAGTGTCCGGCTTTGCCGCGATTAACCAAATTATGCTCCAAGTTGGAGACTTGCCCCAAAGAGGCGAAGCCTTCCCAAGGAACGCGCCTGACTTCTCCGGAGGGCATCTTAAGGTCGGTGTAGCCGTCGGCGTTGGCCAAAACTTCGGTGTAGCTGCCGGCGGAGCGGATTATCTTCCCTCCCTGTCCGGGCTGGAGTTCAACGCTGTAAACCTGGTAACCGACCGGAATATTTTTGAGCTTCATGCGATTGCCGGGCTTTAGCGGGGTCATTTCAGCGGTTAAAAGTACCGCACCCTTGGTAACTCCGTGCGGGGCAAGAATGTAGGCGCGGGAACCGTCCTCATATTTAACGAGGGCGATGAAAGCGGTCCGGTACGGATCATATTCCACGGTTTCCACAACGGCTTTTCCGAGACGCTGCTTGATATCCAAAATGCGGTACATTTTTTTGTTGCCTCCTCCCTGGTGGCGCATGGTAATGCGGCCGGCGTTGTTGTGGGCGGAACTCTGTTTGAGTTTCTTAAGCAAGCGCTTATAAGGCTTGTCGCCGGTTAAAAGCTTCTTGTAGTCAACATTGGTTTTCTGCCGACTGGACGGACTTGTTGGTTTGTAAGACTTCATATTTTGAAAATTATTATACTAATATACGAATTGTACTAATGATGCTAATGGCTTTATTCGTATAATTCGTAAACATTTGTATATTGGTATCGTTTATTTAGTCTGCGCGGTATCTATTTTTTCGCCCGACTTCAGAGTGACGATTGCTTTCTTATATTCCGTTTTCTTCCCGATTTTTGCGCCGTATCTCTTGGTCTTGCCGAAACTCCGGAGGGTATTAACGTTATCAACTTTAACTTTATAAAGTTCTTCGATAACTTTTTTTATTTCGGATTTAGCGGCGGAAAGTTTTACCAAAAAAACATACTTGCCGTTTCCTTGCATGGAAACCGCTTTTTCGGTGAGCCCTATTTTTTTGATTAAAAATGAATCTGCCATTTGAATTTAATTTATAATTACTAATTTCTAATGTCTAATTTTTGAATTCCTGATTTCATTGGAAATTGGTAATTGGATATTGGAAATTATTTTATATCTTGTAGTGGGTAGAAATGCTTTCCACGGCTTTTTCCTCTACGAGGATGTGCTTGTAGTTTAAAATGTCATAAACGTTCAGCGCGCGGGAATCCAAAACTTTGGCTTTTTGAAGATTGCGGAAAACTCTTTCCAAGCCTTTGGTTTCCGGGGCGGAAATAACCAAAGTGTCATATCTCCTGATTTTTTTGCCGTTTCCGACAAGCGTAGTCAAAGCAGCCGAGGCGAGCTTGGTCTTCTGCTTATCAAAGGTGAAATCTTTTATGATTTTTATTTCGCCGTCTTTAAATTTGCGGGAGAGCACGGAGAAAAGCGCGGACCGTTTCATCTTTTTATTGACCTTCTGGCTGTAATCGCGCTCCTTGGTCGGGCCGTGAGATTTACCGCCGCCTTTCCATATCGGGGAGCGGATAGAGCCGTGCCTGGAGCGGCCGGTTCCCTTCTGTTTCCAGGGCTTTTTACCACCGCCGCGGACTTCACCTCTCCCTTTAGCGTGAGCCCAAGGACGCCTCAGGTTCGCCATCTGCGCCATAACTACCTGCTTAATAAGTTCGGGCTTCCAGGTCACACCGAAAACGGACTTAGGAAGTTCAACCTTCCCTATTTCCTCGTTTTTCAGATTGTAGACTTTAGTTTCCATGAAGATGTTTATGATACTAATATACGAATTGTACTAATAATACTAATTTTCTTATTCGTATAATTCGTAAACATTTGTATATTGGTATCGTTAATTGATTTTTACGATTTCCAAAATTCCGCTGATAGCGCCCGGAACTGCGCCTCTTATCAAGAGCATGTTCTTTTCCTCGTCGACGCCGACGATTTTAAGATTCTTTACGGTAATGCGGGTGTCGCCCATGTGTCCGGCCATGCGATGCCCCGGGGTAACACGCTGAGGAGCGGTAGCGCCGATTGAACCGACCGCGCGGAGGCGGTTTTTCTGACCGTGGGTAGCCGGGCCTCCGTGGAAGCCGTGCCGTTTAACCGCGCCCTGATATCCCCGGCCCTTCATAGTGCCGGAAACTTTAACGATATCCCCTTCTTTAAAGACCGAAACGCCTATTTCGGAACCTTTCTCTAAGGAAGAAGCTTCTTTGCTCTTGAACTCTTTTTTCGTCCTACCGAGCTGGAGTTGGACCGCGCTGTACCCGTCTTTTTCCTCTGTCCGCACTAAAGCCACCTTATTGGGGGTGGCGATAACCTGGGTTACGGGGATAATTCCGCCGTCCTTCCAGATCTGGGTCATTTTTGATTTTTTGCCTAATAGAAATGCCATAGAACTATTTTGATACTAATATACTAATGTCTACGAATTATACGAATGTCTTATTAGTATCATTAGCACAATTCGTATATTGGTATTTTTTAGCCGCAAGGCTAACAAAAAACCGCCCAAGGTATGTCCCGGGCAGTCCCCGATTCATCCTTGTGAAATCCGTCAGATCTTTTGACTGATTAGGACCATTAAAGTGACGCTGGTAATCATAGGGCAAAGCAAATAATCTGTCAATTCCCTGCCACGATGCTTATTTTGTATTTTTCCGCCCTTGTAGGGGCATGCCAGACAACCCGATTTTTCTCTTCAGCCACAAGGTAAAAGGAGGCTTACCTAGCTCAAAATATGTGTATATGTGCCCAGCGGACTGAAAAGAATGCAAATATGGAACATCAAATTTTGAAAAATATTTAGGTATTTCGCTTTCCGAGCCCTTTATTAGCATAGCCGCAAAGGCTCCGGATTTCAGTGAACTGAATATTTTTGCGGTTAAATATTTTTTTTCCTTGTCGGTTAAAAGGTGAAGTAAATTTAACGCAATGATTAAATCGTAACGACTGCGGCGGAATTTGAACTTTTTTATGCCGCTCTCGAATATCCGGATGGTGCCGACATGATTAGACTTGATTTTATTCCTAAGTATATCCAGGCGCTGGTTATTTTTGTCCACCGCGTCAACGGCAAATCCCATTTGCGCAAGAAGGGTTGATGCCCATCCTTCACCACAACCTATATCTAACGCCTTTAGATGGAGAGGCCCGGCGCGCTTAATCCTCATATCAGCCAGTGAACCTATAGTTTTTTTAACGTTAAACATCTCTTTGTAATTATAATTATAGCAAAATTTTAAGGGGCCATTTCTGGCCCCTCTGGGTTCACTCCCAAGGTGAATTAGTCCCGCTCGGCCGAGTTGCTGTCGCCACAGCTGGAAAAACCGTCATCATCAGAATCCAACGATTCGTGTGTCTCGCCCAGATCCTTGTCGTTCTGCGCTTCACGCTCCTGAAGGTCCTTCGCGTACTCACGCTCTTCCTTAGATGACGACCTGTCGGCAGAGGAACCGCCGCCCAAAAAACTGAAAATGCCCATGACTATCCCTCCCTTCACATAGCGGAGACTTTATTTCCCGCTCAGCCGCTAGCTCCCGAGCTGGGTTTATACTGGGCACATTATAAAGATTGGATTTTATTTTGTCAATCCAAACAAAATTGACATATTCCTATGCATGTATATAAATAGGGGCAGAACAAAGAAAGGACAAGTGTGAAAAAATTCCTGGCAATTCTTAGGGTTTCCGGAATAACCGGCCTGCGCGCCTTCGCTATCCTTATCGGCATCGGCGTCCTCTCCTGCACGGCCTATATCGGAATATCCCTCATTTCCGTGGGGGTGGCCACGGGGGTAGTCCTGCTCACGGTTTTCGGGGTAATCGCGCTCGTCATTTCGTTGGCGGAGGCCCTATATCTCCTGACTATCGTAAGGAGCGCGGGTTGGAGCGGCGCTCCCCCGGACGGCTTCCCGGCCACCTAGCAGCCCCCTCCTCTCCGTCCGCCCCTCTTCAC
>JAVHQZ010000086.1:0-2016 GCA_036171415.1 Minisyncoccota bacterium
CCCAGCAAATGATATTATAAATATAAATAGTATCGTTAAAGAGACTGTAATACGTCTATATGATGTTGTTGGAAGATTTGTTATTGAAAAGGAAATTAGTTCTGATACAATGTTAGATGTTAGTCAATTTAAGAATGGTATTTATACTATTGTGATTGATAATAAATCGACTAAAATTGTTATTAATCATTAATAAAAAATAATATTATATTATGAAAAGCCTTTCTAAATATTTAGAAAGGCTTTTCATTTAAGCTTGAGTTTCTATAACATGATAAGAATATTTACAAGTACCTCCTGCAGCTCCGGCATTTGCAGCTATATGAATTGTAAATCCGGTTGTAGTTGAAGTTATATACATTAATGGCATAGCAAGTGCTGAAGGTCCACTTATTGGAGATACTATAACAATTGGATTTGCATAAGTATTTGTAAATGGAACTGTAACTGTTCCTGCGGCTGTTGTTGTTGTTATATCAACATTACCAGCAACATCTGTTGAATTAGTTCTTGAAAAAGTAGTATACGTTGTTCCTGACATTGCAGGTAATGTTGATGAATTACTACTTTGTGTTTCTATAACATGATAATCATAAGTATGAGCACTTGCTATAGGAGTACCTCTAAAATTTATTACAAATGTTCCTGTTGTAGTAGTGACATACATTTTATCCATATCAGTTGCCGCGTCTTGATTAGTTGGAGTAATTACAACTATTGGAGATACATAAGCAAATCCAAATGTTATAGTTGCACCTACTCCTGCTGCACCTGTAGAAGTAACTGATACATGACCTGCAACATCTGTTGCATTTGTTCTTGATGATGCTGAACCTACTGCACCTGTAGTAATTGTTAAATTAGTAGGCTGAGCAGATTGTGTTTCAAATACATGATAATTAAATGTATAATCCGATGAATCATCTAAACCGTCAGGCCATTCAAATGTAAATGTAGTAGTAGATGTATATGCTCTAATATATTTAATATTTGTTGCTGAAATAAGATTTGTTGCTGTTATTACAATAATTGGTGCTACATATGTATAACCAAAATTAAATATTACTGCACCAGCTAATCCATTATTATAGAAACCTAATGATACACGTCCTGCAACATCTGTTGCATTTGTTATTGTAGCATTTTGTGCATTACCTGAATATGAGTTAACTGTTGGAAGTGCCATATATTTTTATTTATTATGATTGTGTACTTTGAATATGCCCATTATGAACACAAAGTCTTGCATATGTTGCAGAAGAAGTGTTACCAAAAACAATGTTTCCAGCATCTGTCATTAATGCAAAACTTGTTCCTGGTCCACTAGCTGTAAAAAAACCACCAATACTAGATGTTCCTCCTCCTGTTGCTGTAGCATATACACCATAACTAGTTGAAAATCCACCATTTGCCACTGCGGTAAAATATCCGGCATAGTTTACCGCTGATGCACCAGAATGTTGATTTGCAACATATGAACCATAAGTAGTTTTACTTGCATTAGCGCCTTGTAATGAAATATTTAAACCTTTTTGTGAATTATCACCGGATGTTCCACTGACTAATAAATCTAATAATGTGCCTACGGTTAATGATGTAGAAGTTAAATGCATTCCAGTTCCACCAGTTAAACTATTTGCTGTTAAATTAATTGCACTTGATGTTGTTACTCCTGAAACATTTCCAGATACAATCGATAGTGTTCCACCCGGTGTAGCATAACCTGTTCCTATCCCAATATTATTTGTAGCTACAGCAATAGTTAATGCATATCCTGCTGCACCACCTATAGGAGCATTATAAATACTAAACAAATTATCTGCAGTAGTATCTTCATTTCCTCTTAATCCAATACCCCATTTTTCTGCCGATGCAGAATAAAATAGTAATCTCCCAAAATCTGCTGCGTTAGTTCTATCAACTATAAATCTTCTATTTGCACTTGCCGCAGTTATTCTAATATTTCCTGCAACTTCTAATAATTCAGTTGTTGGAGTCAAACCAATACCAACCAAA
>JAVHQZ010000087.1:0-1990 GCA_036171415.1 Minisyncoccota bacterium
CAAAGTACATCAAGGGAAAGAGGGTAATTAAGGTCACTCTCCGTACGGCAAACATCAATACCCCGGAGGGGACGGCGGATGCCACGTTCCTGGGACACGCTAACGAAAGTTTAGACGACTCGCATCCGAAGCTTCACAAAAACGGATATGTGAAATCCGTTTCCTTCTACCTCAATCTCTATGGCGAGAAGGTGAAGCCATGAAAGCGACTGTTGAACTTCGCGAGCTCCAATTGGGGACCGACGAGCTGTCGGTTCGCCTGACGGCGGAAACCCCCGAAGAAGAAACTCGGCTTTTTCATATCCACAGAGAAGTCATTTCTTCCGCGAGGGGGCAGGCTCACGTCGAAGCTTACACCGTGAGCAGCACGTCCGGACTTTCAACTCTGACATTGGCGGCCTTCAGATACTGATACGCATTCATCCACCCATCTGGGTGGATTTTTTGTGGAAAATAAAAACCCGGATAGTCCATTGGACTACCCGGGTGAGAAAATTACTTTTTTGCCTGAACATGATCGTCGGACGTAGCACCTAGAATTTTCTCGATGCGCATGGAAACGTCCACACCAACGAGGCTCCCGAACACAGAACCGGCGATGTAGGCAGGCGCGTAGGCAACCTGCATATCTTTCCGGACGACGTTACGGAACACCAGGTACCAGGCGCCGTTTGAGAAAACGGAAGCTACGGCATGGTAGTTCGTGTTGTTCCTATTCCTGGAACGGCTGACGAGCGAGAAGCTCACGCTCTGGAATGCCGCGACGAGAAACATGAACATCGGCCCCTTCCACTCTCCGAGGAAATAGGCGGAAGAGAAACCGAGAGCCAGCATGCAGATAGCGGGACCCACAACCGAGGGACGCTTCCCTTCGAGATGCGCGTCAGCTTCCGCCTTGATGAACTTCCCGACAGTGAGCGCGACCTTCTGGCCGAACATACCGCCGACGATTCCGCCCAACATGTACGGCGGAATGAGCGTGAGCGGAAGCTTGGCGAGAATCAGTTCGCGCCACATGAAGTACCAAAGGACGCCGTCCAAAACCGTGACCACGGCGTGGTACCACGGCTTGTTGGTGTTCCTGGAGCTCCTGACCAGGGTGAAGCTGAGTTCTTTGAGCGCCACAAGTCCGACGAGGAGCAGTTGCTGGCGAATATTGCCCGTGCCGGTATACAGAGTCCAGGCCATGAGTGCGACGAGAACGACGGTCAGGACAATTTTCCCGTTTTGCGAAGTACGATTGTCGTCTTTCGCCCGGGTGGTGATATTGAATGCTTTCTCCACCCGCATGGAGATTTTGGAACCGCTGACGCTTCCGAAAACAGTCGCCGCGACATACGGGGCAAAGAACCAGAGAGTCATGTCCTTACTCACGAGAAAACGCAGCGTCATGTAGAACGCGACGCTCGCTAAGGGCGAAGTCAAGGCGTAGTACACGTAGCTGTTGCGCACGCCGCTTCGGCTCGCCATGGAATAGGTCAGGTTCTGCACCGCGGCCGAGGCCATGATGAGAAGCGTGAACCACGGGTTTTGCGCGAACGCCGCTACTATTCCCGCAACCAAGAAAACGACGAATGTCCGAAAGGCCAGCTTCTGCTTATCGCTGCCGATCATGTTTTCTCCTTTTTAAAAAACTGAGCTCATACTATTCTCTAATGACTTTGAGTCAACCCCATTAGAACTTACGACCGCGCTAACGCGCCGAATCGGCTAAAGCGGTCTACTTCTAACGGGGCAAGAAAGAAAAAGCCCCGGCACGAATGTGCCGGGGCAAAACTATCAGACAGCTTTAGGAAGGAACTTCGACCAGTCGAACGGCTTCGGCTTGGCGAACCAGTCCCTCATGAAATCATGCGGGAGCATCCGCATGATAACCGGGCCCGCGTCGGGGCCGTCGGCCGGGATACTGACGAAGCAAACTCCGGTGTTGTTCGGCGGGAACCCGCCGGTTGAACCGTAAAGGTCGGTGTGCACTCCAGCCGCGCAGATC
>JAVHQZ010000088.1:0-9123 GCA_036171415.1 Minisyncoccota bacterium
ACCCGCCCCGACCGGGCCGGACCAAGCTTACCCGGCTGCGACACCCATTCTAAAAATGGATTATTCCGTTGAGGCGGATAATAAAAAAGAATCAATTTGATGTACAATTAATAAATGCTTATAGTCTTCGGCCTCGGAAATCCCGGTAAAGAATATGAATTTACCTACCACAACGCCGGGGCGCTGGTTTTGCGCCAGCTCTTGGAAGAATTTAAAAATACCTTCGGTCCTCTGGAAAAGACAAAAAACTTTTCCTTTGCTAAAGGCATCGACCCCGCTACGGGCGAAAAGCTTATTTTTGTCTGGACAAATACCTACATGAACGAATCGGGGCTCGGAATCCGGGAAACTTTGAAGTTCTTTAAAATGCGGCCGGCAGATATGGCGGTAATGCATGACGACAGCGACATGAGTCTCGGAACCTCCAAGGTGTCCGTAAGCGACAATGCCGCGGGGCACAACGGGATACTCTCCGTTCAGAGAGAGCTGGGAATAAAAGATTTCCGCAGGCTAAAAATCGGCATCCGCGATCCGAAAGAAAAAAAACATCGCAAGGCGGAGGAGTTTGTCTTAAAAATTATTCCCAAAAATAAACTAAAGCTGTTAATCCCCGAAAACCTTATTTCGAACTGGCTCCGGTTGCAGAAAAAGTCATAGAAAAAGTAACTCCGCCAGGACTAACCTGAACTTTAGAAAGGGGTAGGTCAATCGCTTTAAATAACTTTTCACTTTCCATGGATTTTTTGAAAGCTAAAAGATTGTCCTGTGATATCGCCGAACCGGTAAGGGCTATCGGCACGGAATCCGACTGATAGTAGAGTCTCTGTATATTCACCCCGCCGGCCTTGGCAAAATCTGCGACCTTCTGGATAATCGGAGTTTTTAAAGTAGTGGTTTTTTCTATTTGGGCGATGAGGGCAACGCCTCTGTTAAAGCTGTTTATCCGAGTTTCAATGCCGGCCATTTCACTGGCCTGTTTGCTCCCCGTCCCGGAAGAAACCTCGGTAGTCACGGAATTTTCTATTCTTCCCAGCGCGAAATTAATTCCCAGGAAGGCTATCAAAAATATAAGAGTGGCCGCCGGCATGAGCACCCTCCAGAAGTGAAGAAAGCCCAGAACCTGCTCCCGACCGAATTCTTCCTGTGAATCTATGCCCAGGAGGCTTATTTCTTTATCCGCCCTCCGGGGCGTTAGACCCCGGACCGCCGAACCTAGCGCCACAAACCAATCCGCCGTGACGCTTTGAGAGGTGCTAAGGGCAAAATCCCTGGTTTTCAAGGCGAAGTTTTCTTCAACGACCTTCACAACTTCATCGTGAAAACCGGTGGTTATGAGGAGTATATCGTTTATGGGCTCCTGCCAGTGGGAATTATAAAAATTAAGGACTTGGTGAAGATTTCTTACGACCGCGTTTTTGAACGCGTCCGGAGAAATTTCTTTCGCAGCACCCTGCAAATCAAGCCAGGAGTTGAAATAATCAAAATGAAGTTGGCCGTGGCGGATTATTAGAAAATCAAGTCCGCTGCCGTCCACACTCATCAATATATAAGGATGTTTTACGTCAAAATCCGCCCCGGCTTCTTTAAGGAGCCGGGTTATGGAAAGGGCTCTCGACTCCACGACTACCGCCAAGAACCCGGTTTCCGAAAGTGCGCTCACAAATTCATCTATAACTCCCCGGTTCGCGAAAGCGCTCAAAATTTCCAGCCGGACCTTATCGGCGTCTTTGCTCGCGAACTGCCAGCCGGAATAGGCTTCGGAAAAATCCAGGGGTGAAATCATCTGGATATTGAGCTGCACCGCTTTATCCAGGCTCTCCCCTTCAATAAATGGCAGCGTGAACATCTGGGTGTAAACTCCGATAGAACTCAGGGAAATTATGGCGTTTATTTTAGTGGCTTTTTTCTTTTCGCCGAGTATCTGGGCGTGCATGGTTCGGAGCGCGGCTACAAAATGCTCCCGGTCTTTAATCTGACCGGCAACGACAAGCCCCGGCGGAAGCCTAAGACCGGTCATCTGAAAAGACATTCCGTCCCAAACTACGAACCGGAGGGCGGTATCAGAAATTTCCAAACCGCCGATTGTCGGTTTGGCTCGGAGAAATGAGAGAAGCTTGGTAAAAGAATTTTGTTTCATCCCGTTAGAAAATTTAACAATTTATATTTTTCAGACATATTAAAGCTAATTTATCTCAACTGTATATTATAAGTGGAACGCGGTTTTAATTTTCTAACGGGATTCATCCCTCACCCTTGGAAGACATTTTGCCTTGCGACGACAAAGCCTTTTTTGAAAAACTTTTTATAAATATAATTCTTCGGATGTAGCTTAATAATATCTTAATAATACGAGTCGGTCTCCCAAGGGTGAGGGATCATTTTTATAGGGTAAGTATCGTAAGTGAAGACAGGCTTACTTCGCCGGTTGTCTGGTTAATGGAAGCCAGTACCTGAATCTTACGCTGAGAAGCAAAAACCGTCGCTGTGGAAAGAATTGTCGCCTGCCCGCCGGGGTTGGTCACGACCACCGTGGCATAATCCGACGTACAGTTACTCGTCATGTCTACGCAAACCTTGTAGCCGGAATTCGCAAATTGTGGATTCCTCACGAGCTGAAGAAGCGCGTCATTTGCCCCGCCCAGAGCCTCCGCCATGGCCTTATTGGCGGACTGAAAGGCAAAAGTAGAATTCAAAAAATTTATGGCAACAAGCGAAAGGGTTACGGAAACCAAAAGAGCGATACCCCCGATAAGAAACACGAGTGATAGCGCCGCCTGCCCCTTCCGGCGAGAATGTAGAATGTAGAATGTAGAATGTAACATTGGATTTGTGAATTTAGAATGTAATTTTTAAGTATTCTGTGTTCTACATTCTAAATTCTAGATTCTGTGCTTTACGGACTCCAATTTACGATTATGTCGCTTATAAGCGGAGTAGCCCTCTGCGCCAGGTCGGAAGTCAGAGTGGCACGATAACGGAAGTACCGATTATTATTTAGGGTGTAGTCAACCTTCATGGGGGAACAGGTAGAGGCGGAAACGCATTTCGCAACCCTGTAGCTTGTACTGGTCGCGTAGTTCCATGGCCCGCTCGAGGAATTAGAAGCGGCAAATTGAAAATCAACAAAGGTGTTGGAGGGTTGATTGCCTATCCACATCACCGAATTAATAATTGCCCCGCCCGGCACGCCTGTATCGTAGGTGGTCGAATCCAAAGAAGCGGCAGTTGAGGTCGCGATCCAGCTGGTTCTCACATCGTATTGGGAAATTCCGCAAATTCCAGGTCCGCCGGCGCCGCCGGCGTCGCAGTTAAAACTTATCCAGCCGACCAGGTCATTCCAGGCCCAGCCGGTAAATATACTGGTAGTCTGGTTTAGCTGGCTTACCTGCACATGATACCCGTTGGTGCCCGGGCAATCGGCAGTGCCACTCCCCCCGCAAAAACTTATCCAGCCAATTTCATCGTTCCAGGCCCAACCGGCAAGAGCCCCGTTGCCGTCATTTGTGACCTTATAATCCGAGGTACTGCAAAGAGTTGGTCCTATTGGAGAAGTCGCGCAATCCAAAGAAACGTCGCCGACCGAAGAAGAGGCGTAGCCGGTAAGCTGAACTTTGTTAACGTTTACGTTCAGGGTTCCGTAAAAATCTATCCAGCCGATTACATCGTTCCAGGCCCAATGCTCTCCCGCGGCGCTGTTTATATTGGTCGCGGCATGCGTTACTCCCGGCGTAAGGCCGAAAAAGCCGGCAAATAATATCACCGCCACTCCCAATAAAACAATTTTTTTATTCTTTAACATTTTATATTCCGCTAATTCTTATCGCTCCGGTAGTGGTCGAAAAATCAATATTGGAAGAAGTCGCGAATTTATTCGCGAGGGTCGTGGATACCGGCCCGTTCACCCCTGCCCCTCCCGACCAATCCGTCTGCAATGTTGCCACGTCTTGGTACCGGGTAAGAAAAGTGCTTATGGTTTTGGGAACCACGCTCCCCCACCAATACTCAACCGTTACAAGCCTGGTTGAAGGATCTATGGTTCCCGGGCCAATCATGTAGGTAACCGGATCCCTCGCAACGTTTGTTAAATAAAAATCCCGGTAAAAAGTAGAGGACGCGGCGGTGATGACCTCTGTTCCGGTCGCGAGCGTGAAGGGAGAAGTGGTGGCGTTTAAATAGTACTTAACCGAACTTGAGGCGGTAAGCCCGTCAATGTTGTGCCAACTAGCTTCGGCAAAAATACGCACCTCGTCTAAAAGTTCCGCTCCCAGGGCCGCGCCGACTTGGCTCTTGTTCACGTCAGTTTGGCTTTTTATCGCCGGGGTAAGCGCGGTTATCGCGCCCACGAGCATTATTGTCCCCACTCCGATGGCGACCAATATTTCAATTAAAGATTGTCCTTGTCTTTTATTGCTTGAAGGGGCCATTTATTTAATTCTAACCTATCTATTAATAACTTATCGCTCCGGCGGTGCTTATGGTTATCGTCGAGGAAGAGTCCGGCTGGGAGGTAAGAAAAATTTTTATGGATGTTGAAGTGGAGACAGCGCCGCTTATCTGGGAGAAAACTACATCCGTCGAAGTGCCGGAGGGAATTGTAGAGGTTGCGTAAGCCATATCCGAAGGCAGGGCATAATGGCCTCGTTCGGTAGAAGTAGAATAGGCAACGCCCACAAAACTCGCATAAAACGGAGATGTTGAAGTGCCGTTACTGAACCGTACGCCCGAGCTCGTGGAGTTGCTTTGGGAGACCGCGCGACTTTGCGCCTCGCGGAGAAGGGATACCATCTGCTTCGCGACGCTATCCAACTCGGTTTTACTTTTCCGCCCGGAAAGGGCGATGAAAGAAACCGTACTTAATAACACGATTATTCCAAGAACCAAAACCAGTTCAATAATAGTAAACCCGGAATTAGTTTTTAGTTTGTGGTTTGTAGTTTGTAGCTGCGGGGTGCGCGACAAACCAATCTTGCGGAATCGTTTCGAAAATAATTTTATTTTTGTAAACATCTTTATTTTTCTACTCACTACCCACTATAAACTACTCACTATCCCTAGAATTGCGAGGTAAGCTGGTAGATAGGAATGATGATAGAAAGCGCGATGGAGCCGACCATGATACCCATGAATAGCAGGAGCGCCGGCTCCAGTATGCTGATCATAACTTTAACGTTCGCGTCTATCTGGGAAGTATAAAAATCCGCCAAGGTATCCAAGAGTTCTTCCAAGTGGCCGGCTTTCTCGGATATCGCCACCAGGTTCGTAACCACCCTTGGAAATACCGTTTCCCGCCGGAAGGCGTCCCCTATCGTTAAGCCCTTAGCCAATCCCTCTTCGGCTATGCGGTTTAGCGCGTCTTTAAACTGGAAATTGCCCACGACTTCCGCGGTAATATTCGTCGCCTGGATAATCGGCAATCCGGCCTTCATGAGCGAGCTGAAGGTGGACGCAAAGCGCTGGATAGCAACGTCCCGGTAAAGTTTTCTTATAACCGGAGTGCGGCTGAAAATATTGTCTTTCATTTGCCTTCCGATATTGGTTTTGCCGAAAAACAACCACATCGCCATAAGAAACACGACTAGTCCGACCATGAGTAGGACGAGATTGGCATTCACGAAATTGCCGATTGCGAAAACTATGCGGGAAAAAATCGGCGGCTGGATTCCGCCTTGGCTGAAAACCGTGGAAATTTTAGGCAAGGCAAAAGTAGTAAGAAACAGAAAAATAGAAAAGGAAGCGACCAAGATAATTATCGGGTAGATAAGCGCCGCGCGGATTTTCCCCTGCAATTCGCCGTCGCGCTCAAGCGACGTGCTTAAATCTTCAAAGGTTTTTTGCAGATTTCCGGAGGCTTCCGCCGCCTTAATCATGTTCACGAAAACCGCCGAAAACGCTTTCGGATATTTGGCGAACACATGATTAAACGGCTGGCCCTTGGTCAGATTGTCGCGGATTTCCAGGAGCAAGTCCTTCATAATCGGCTTATCGAAGTCCGCGATTAAAATATTGATAGCCGATAAGAGATCGGTGCCCACCTTAAGCATCAAGGACAGATATTTGGTAAGAAATATTTTATCCGTGAGCGTTATGCGCCCGGAAAAAAGGTGGAGCCCCTTTTGGGATTCTTTGAGAGATTGGACGGAAATAGGCCGCCAGCCCTTGGTTGAGAGAAAGCGTAAAACCCCCGCCAAGTTATCGGAATCCATGTCCGCCTCGAAAAGCTTGCCCATAGTGTCTGACGCGATGTAGTGATATAACATGAGTTAAAAATTATACTAATATACGAATTGTACTCCTGCCTGCCGGCAGGCAGGAATGATACTAATGGTTTTATTCGTATAATTCGCAGACATTTGTATATTGGTATCGTTTATTTGTTATTCCCTGATAACACGCATGACCTCCTCTATGCTCGTCGAACCGAGCGAGGCTTTTTTAAGTCCGTCTTCAAACATGCTGACCATCCCCTCGTCCGTGGCCACCTTTCTTAATTTATCCAGGTCAAAGTCCGGCGCGACAATAATCTTTCTGATGTTTTCCGTAACCTGCAAAACTTCGTAAATACCGAAACGCCCCTGATAGCCGGTGCCGCCGCAAACCGCGCAACCCTTGCCCCTGAAAAGAAGCTTGGGTATAACATCGCCGCTTATTTTAAGATTCAGCTCCTTGGTTTGTTCTTCCAAAAGTTTTTTAAGATCCGCGTCCGGTTCATAAGAATATATGCAGCTCTTGCATATTTTTCTGACCAGACGCTGGGCCATAACCAGGTTTAAAACCGAGCCGACGATAAAGGGCGGAACCTTGAGGTCAAAAAGGCGCGGAATAGCGGTCGGGGCGTCATTGGTGTGCAAAGATGACAGAAGTAAGTGACCGGTCAGCGCCGCCTGGACGGAAATGTTCGCGGTTTCATCGTCGCGGATTTCACCGACCATGATGATATTCGGGTCTTGCCGTAATATTGCCCTTAGACCGCTCGCGAAGGTAATACCCGCCGCGACATTCACCTGCGCCTGGTTGATGTAACGCATGTTGTATTCTATCGGGTCCTCAATGGTCACGATGTTAACGTTCGGTTGGTTCAAAATATTCATTATCGCGTAAAGCGTTGTGGTTTTACCGGCACCGGTCGGACCGCAGGCGATAATCATGCCGTAGGTTTTCTTGAGATTATTCTCTATTATCTTGGCAATGTCCGGGAGAAACCCGAGCTCTTCGAGCGATAGCGGTTTTTGGGAAGATTCCAAAATACGCATTACAATCTTTTCTCCGTAGAAAGTCGGCAGAATTGAAACGCGGATATCCACGGTCTGGTTCGCGCTTTGGAAACGGACGCGGCCGTCTTGCGGTTTATAGTGTTCGTCGAGCTTTGCTCCGCCCAAAAGCTTGAGACGGGCGACAAGCGCCGAATGCACGATTTTCGGAATGCGCATGATTTCATAAAGTATTCCGTCCACCCGGTAGCGGATTAATGTTACGTCTTCCAAAACCTCAAGATGAATATCCGAAGCGCGCAAAGATATGGCGTAGGAAAGAATGTTATCCACGATTGCCACAATCGGCAGTTCTGCCGCCGATTCCTCCGCCGTCTTACCCTTATTCCGGAGAGTCTCCTGAATATTTTTCTCAATGACATCTTTAAAATTGCCGGTCAAGGCCGAACCATAAATAGAAAAGCCGCGGTCCAAATCGCTTGCCGTCGCAAGATACGCTTTTATTTTTGCCCGGAGATGCTGGGTCAGAAATTCTATGCTTGCCAGGTCGCTCGGGTCGCGCATGGCGACATCCAGCGTCCCATCCTCTTCCTTATTGAAGATTATGAGCTCCCTCTGCCTCGCCGTCTCCTCGGGGATAAGATTCAGCGCTTCCTGGTTAATCGGGGTGAGATTGAAGTTTATAAGCTCCACGCCCAGGAGCTCCGCGACCAGCTGATTCATATATATAGCGTCCGTGATGCGCTCGGAAATCAAAACCTCTATAAGGTTCTGGTTTTTAAGCCCGGCCTCCTGCGCCAAAGCGTCAAATCTTTCCGGAGTTATTAAGTTTTCCTGAACCAGCCGATTCTTAAGCTGGCCCGCGGGAACTGGTAGAGCCATTGTTATCTAAATTATAACAGAACCAAGCAATATAAACCCACACACCTATCGGGGAAATAGCTCCACTTTATGTTTATGACTTCTTGTTCCACATTAGGTGTGGGGGTAAATATAAAAACACCCTCTTCGGAGGGTGTTTTTATATAATCGTTTTAAGCGACTAGAGATTCAAATTGGTTCCGCTCTCGTAGGCAGTACTCGAAGCTCCGCCATCAGTGGAACCGAGACCGCTAGCGCCGCCGTATTTCGTGCTTTCCAAAACGGTGACAATTTTAAACCCGTTATTCGTCGTAGTAGCTCCGTACGCGTAAAAATTCGTAGCTGTATTTAACGGATCAATCGGCAAATTTCCGAGCGGAGCTCCGGAGCTGATTGAGGTAAAATTTACAGGAATCCAACCGGAACCATTAACTCCACGCTGAGTGGAGCTCCCGGTGCTGAGCGTATATGCAGAAGTAAACGTGGAGGCACAATTTGCGCCGATAGTACCCGTTGCCGATGTGTAGCAAGTTGCATACGACGGAGCCAATGTAGCCGGGCTCACATCCGCCAAATAAAGCGAAATGGCGCTCTTCATTGTTCCAAGGTCGGAAAGACGGTTGGAATCCCTTGCCTGCTTTAATAGCTCAGCCGGGTTCAGGGTTAATATTACGACGACGGAAAGAATGGCGACGATTGCGAGCACCACTAAGAGCTCAATTAATGTAAACCCCCCGACACCTATCGGAGAAAATTGTCTTATCCGGTTTAGACGAAACACCTCCATGCGGAGTTTTAACCGCCGAACTTAAAAAACTACTGCTTTCTTCGCGACGATTTAAAACCGATTCTCCGTTAGGTGTGGGGGTAAAACCCTTTTTTGTTTGCATTGATTAATATTGGTTAGTTTCCTACTCTTTAATAATAAATTATATCATAATTCATCGGAATTTCCCAGATTTACAAAAATGGACCAAAAAGAAAAACGCCCGAATGGGCGTTTTTCTTGGTTTCATTTAAAGAGCCAAATTCGTTCCGCTCTCGTAGGCACCAG
>JAVHQZ010000089.1:0-1930 GCA_036171415.1 Minisyncoccota bacterium
TGCATATGCTCCAAATCTTAACGGGTTAAATAAACGGTTACTTAGGTGGCTACAGTCACTGTGTCGTTGGCAAGCATAAACTTCTGCAAAGCATTGTGACGGAGTTTTCTATCTTTAACTGACTGGAGGACAAAGGTGGCCAGCCGGGTGGCAAAATTTTGTTTGCTTCTGACAATCATTTCTCTTTTGGAAAAAGTCAAAGGCGCTTCAGATGCTCTTAATCCCTCCTGAAAATATTGGTGCGGGCATTCCCCGGGAACCATGGCCAGAAATTCCTGCAACGGTCCGAAGCGGCGGTGTTTAAAATCATCTTCGATGATCAGCTCGCATTTGGCCCGATGGAAAAGGTAGCGGTATAGCTGACGGTGGGCGAGAGTTGCGGAAATGACCATCTCTTTTGGCGCATATTTTTTCAGGGCATATTCGCGCATGCGTTCAAATCGGCAGAGTTCTTTGGTTTCGGTAAGCCAGTTTGACAGTGTTGAGGGTTGTAAATCCATCGTGTATACTGACTTGGGCGTGGGCTTGGCAGGTTCGCTAGATTGGATTGATACCCCAAATCTACCGGGTTCAATCCCCGGCAGGTCCACGCCCCTTTTAATAGGGGACTTGACAAGTTGTTTTGTTAATGCTATATTGGCCCCAAGGGTATCAATCCAATCTGTTAGTGGACTTGTTAGGTGTACCAAATCCGCTCTTTGAGCGGTTTTTTGGTGCCTTTTGTTCACGATTCTGCAGGTTTCTTCCAACGAATAGCCAAGATTATAAATACTGATAGCGTCGAACATGACCGGCAGGGGGTAGTGTTTGCCGCGGGTTATATGCTGGGTGAAGGTTTTGTGGCAATCTAAACAAAGATAGAGCTGGACCTTTTCCATTTTTTTCTGTCTGAAACCTCTTCTGACAAAGTTTTTGCTCATGCAATAAGGGCAGGCAAAAGAGTCAACTGTTGGTCTACTTATCTCACGGATTGGGGGGGTCCCAATCTCACGGGTTTCGGAAATTTTGGCACTTCCTCTTGTAATCGTGAGAAATCTAGTTAAAAAATTGTTTAATAAATTTTTCATATATTTTCTATTTTTTCAGAAACTACAGGACTTTCTTCCGTCAATGTCAAATACGGATGATTTTCTGTTGTTCTGATGACTCTGCCGGATTTGGTTGTCAGCTCATAGACTTCCCGGATATCCATATCCTTCAGGGCATTGATTCTGCGGTATTCCAGGGCCTCTGTAAACTCATTTAATGATAACACCTCGTCCCCAGGTAGTATTTCATCAATACGGCATAATAAATAATCCCATCCTTCGCCAAAGGCTTCGGATGGCAGGCCATCATCGTTATTATTCTTGCGTCGGCGACGACGACGGATAGGAAGCAAGGTATCACCGGTAACGCACGCGCCTTGCAACAGCGAAGCCAACTGCCCTGACATTGACGCAATCTGCCCCTGCTGTTCCTGTACTGCTCCAATTAGAAGTGGGGCAAGTCCATTGAAATCGATGCCCTTATAACCATCGGGCCCGGTTGTAACCAGTTCGGGGACAATCTTTTCCACATCCTGGGCGACCAAACCCAAGTGCGTTTTATCATCAAATTTATTTTCCGGAAACTCGTCTTTTCTCCAGTTATAGGAAACTCCGGAGAGTTGCAGGACTTTGTCTAAAGCTCCTGCTATAGGCTGAATATTTTCTTTCCATCTAACGTCTGAACCGGACCAAGCGCCACTCGTAACCCAGGCAGTACCGGCAACTGTCAATGTATACCCGGGTCCTGTCGTCCCGATGCCGACGTTGCCGGCAAAATATGATTTAGCGCCCGAGCTTCCATAAAAATCATATTCGCCGCCGAAGGCCGAAACGCCTTTGCCGGCCGCGCTATAACCATAGACACCGAAGTTGGTACCGCTGCCGTAGACACCGGTGTCACC
>JAVHQZ010000090.1:0-3335 GCA_036171415.1 Minisyncoccota bacterium
GCCAGCAATGGTTTAAGCCAAGGAATACTAATACCCGCCAACCATCCCAATGTTGGACTGTCCCGATTTTTAATCAGCGACTTTGTCGCGATATAAAAATCGAGGATCCACGGATTCGACAAATTGATTGTCGAATCGGGACAAATTGCATACCTATATACATCTGTTAATAATTTTTTTGACAAATATCAGAACACCAGTTCTTTTATTTGCCGGTGTTTTATCTAAACGTGACCCACCCCTGCCTGCCGGCAGGCAGGTCTTCCTTTCCGAACAGACCTTGTCCCGACTATTCCGTCGGGAGAAGTGTCCGCCGAAGGCGGATCCGCCTTCGGCGGAAAAGCGGAAATTGTGCGCTCTTGTTTGCTGGTGTTTTATTCATGTGTGCCCCACCTCTTCCCATTCCGAACAGAGAAGTGAAATCACATGCACTCGATGATACTTGCTGCTTCGGCGGTCGGGAAAGTAGAGTATGCCAGCAATCAAGAGCGCATTTTAGTTCTGATGATATTTACCCCCACACCTATGCATAGGTGTGGGGGCGTGCTGCTTCGGCGGTTGGGAAAGTAGGATTTGCCGGGATATCAATGGGGTTTTTTGATACAAATTATTTATATTGAGATTCGCCGGCATACCTGCCTGCCGGCAGGCAGGTAAAAGAACTGGTGTTTTTGGTTTGTCCCGTAGTGAAATTTCGCTTGGGCTTCGCCACAATCCGCGGAAGCGAGCGAAATTCTACTACGGGATTGCACCATTTATTAGTCGGTGCTAAATTGGGGGCAGTTAATTGAAGGAGGAAGTATGGCGAAGGGCCAGTCCCCGTGGTCATCCAAGGGAGTGATTGGGAATATGCCCGACGAGGAGCTCGTTGGAGCATACGCGTATGTGGTTGCCAGGCTGGAGCGCATCCCGAAAAACAAGAGGCGTGCTTCGCTCGGCAACTATTCGTATGTGCTGGACGAGGCTCGGCTCAGGAAGGAAATTTTGAGGCGTCTTCCGGAGCGCAGGGGTAGGATTGCCCTTGCCAAACTCGCGAAAGGAAGCAAAAACCCATGAGCGATGAACCCGCCACCCCCGTCTCGAGACCTCCGGTCAGCATCTACGAAGATTGTTGGTGCACCGGACATCCGCACAAGCATTCCGACGGATGCATCCGAAAGTGAGGAGGAATCCATGAGCAAAAAGCTGCAGGTTGCCGGACAAAAAGAAAGCCTCTACGAAGACAAATATAGGGGCGACAAAGCCACCCTTCTAAAGGGGTTCAACGAATCCCTGGCTCGCTCCCGGTCCACGCTCGCCAAGCTTCAGCGCGAAGGCTTCGTTAAGACGGTCTTCGACCTGACCGGGGAATTAGGCCTCAGGCTATCGAAGTTTGTGCCGAAAGAAGATAAGCCGGCGAGGGAGAAACTGAATCGGGCTACCTGGCGCGCCGAACGTTTACGTGACTGCTGCGCGCTTTGTCTCACGACCGGAAAGCTCGTGATTGATGCCCGCAAGTGCGACGGCATCCACTTCCATGAGTACTGTGGCACGACCATCTTGGCTTCAAAGAAGGGGCTGAGCTGCGGCGAAGGACATCCCGAAGAAAGTATCTTGGGTTTTATCGTCAAAACTTATGACGAGGCAGCCCGAAGCGGAGTTCGCTGGTAGGCAATATACCCCCGACAACCTCGGGGGTTTTAATTTGTCCGACTGGACAAAATATTATTTGCACGCTATTATTGGCGACAGTTCCAAACGGCATCGGCAACACTCCGACCAAAGAAAGAGAGGCAATATGCGCAAGCGTCGGCCGAAGAGGATGACCCGTATCCGCCGGGAGCGTCACCGCCACGGAGGCCCCAAGGAAGGCAGTGGTTGGGCTCACAAGCAGGCCAAAAACCGCCGCAGTCGCAAGGCCAAGTAGACCAACCCCGGCTCCGAGCCGCCTGATTCGTTCAGGCGCCCGATGGAGCCGTTCATCAACCGCCCCGCCGCGCAGAAATGTGCGCGCGGGGCTTTTCATTTTTCGAGATTAGCATCAGTTCGGCCGGCTACTGGTATAATTAATGCGGCCATGGACCTAAAAATATTAAGCTTCAACATCTGGGACCTTCCGCTTTTTTTCGTAAAAAACCGCAAAGCGCGGATAAAAGGAACAGCGGAATATTTGAAAAAACTGGACGCGGACATAATTTGCCTCCAGGAATCTTTTGATACCAAGCACCGCATGTTTTTGCGCGACGCCCTTACGGACAGCTATTATATGGCGGGAGATACCGAAGAAACCAAACGCCTCTTGTTCTGGAAATTTTTGGACATGAGCGGAGGGTTGGTTATCTTTTCCAAGTTCCCGATTCTGGAGAGCCAATTCGTTTCTTACAGCCGGGTTTTCAACTCCGCGGTGGGCGAGGTCTTGGCCAGGAAGGGTTTCTTGGAAGCAATCGTTAAAACTCCTAAAGGAAAGGTAAGAATAATAAATACGCACTTGCACGAAGAGACCCAGCTCTTCGACCGTTCGGTGAGGCTTAGCCAGCTCGCCAAACTTTTCGGACTTTTAAAGCAAGACAACTTGCCGACTATATTAACCGGTGATTTTAACGAAGAGGCGCTGATGCATCAGGATAAGTTTTCCGCGCTTTTTGACTCCCGCGGATTCGTACACCCGATAAAAGTAGCGAGGCCGTCGGATGTCGCGCCGACTTACCGGCCGGGGAACCCCTATGTGGATAATTGGATAAATCGGACATCTTTTCCAAAGCGGTTCGATTATATTCTGATAAAAAATATGGAGAAGCTCGGCCTTCAGACGACAAAATATGAACCACAGATAATGACTCCGCCGCTTTCCGACCATGATCCGGTTCTTTTGGTTCTTTCCGACCAATCAGGGACAAGATAGGTTATACTTTAATTAATGCCTCCGGAATTAGCCGCATATATTACCCAGTACGGATATTTAGCCATCTTCGCGTTGGTTTTTTTGCAGGAAATAGGCATCCCGAACCCGGTTCCGAACGAACTGGTGCTTCTCTTTTCCGGTTACATGGCCTCAGAAGGGAACTTGAGTCTTCCCATTTTATTTTTGATAGTTGTCCTAGCTGATTTTTTGGGCACATCTCTTTTGTATTTCGTTTTTTATACCTTCGGCAAAAAAATACTGGAAAAGAAGTCGCGCTGGATTCCTATTCACAAAGAACACATTGAGCGCCTCGGTAAATTTATCTCCAAAAAAGATTGGTGGGGAATATATTTGGGCCGTCTCATCCCGTATTTGCGCGGGTATACTTCCATTGCCGCCGGGCTTTTACAGCTCAGGCCAAAAATGTTTTTGACCATGGTTTTGCTCTCCGCCG
>JAVHQZ010000090.1:3435-8927 GCA_036171415.1 Minisyncoccota bacterium
GGGCTTTTACAGCTCAGGCCAAAAATGTTTTTGACCATGGTTTTGCTCTCCGCCGTTACCTGGAGCGGGGGATACGCGATAGCCGGGAAAATTATGGGGCCATATTGGCAGAAGGTAGCGGACCAAATAGGCGGGACAACCCAGCTCATATATATAATTCTGGCGACGCTTCTGGTTTTCTACTTTACCCGCCAACTTCTGAAATGGAGGAAGACCCACAAAGACAAGGAATTAATATGAGTCCCTCACCCTTTGAAGATCGCGCAAATTTTGTAATTATAGAAATTGCCCATATTCATATGAAATCCAACCAAAAGGCACGCTTAAATATATCCACGCTGTCGCGCGCGGAAAAATCTTTAAAGGGTGAGGGATGAGATTTTCAATTGTCATTCCCGCCTACAACGAAGAGAGTGTTTTGAAAGCCACGCTCCTGTCGCTAAAAAAACTGGGTACGCCAAGGCGTGAATTTGAAGTCATTGTCGTAGATAATAATTCCAAAGATAAAACCTCCGAGATTGCCCGGAAAAACGGAGCGGATAAAGTTGTTTTTGAGCCGGAGCCCGGTACAAATTTCGCGCGGGAAGCGGGGCGGAAAGCAGCGCATGGAGAGATAATCGCGTTTTTGGACGCGGATACCACGCCGAATATAGATTGGCTTTCAAATATTGAAGAAGACCTTTCCCGCAAAGGCGTCGTCGCCGTTTCCGGACCTTATGACCACGGCTTCAGAGGAATAAGGAGGTTTCTGGATATGGCGTACACGACGTATCTTTTGCCGGCTGTACCTAAAATTTTGCGATTTTTCACTTGGCGCAAAGGCGGAGTCTTAATAGGCGGGAATTTTGCGGCTTATGCCTGGGCGCTTCAAAAAATAGGCGGTTTACCCCCGCTCAAATTTTACGGGGATGACGTAGCTATCGCGATGCTTCTATCGAGGCACGTAGGGAAGGTATATTTCGATCCGGAACTGAGAATCAAAAGTTCGCCCCGGCGCTTTGAAAAAGAAGGATTCTTTTTTACGGCCCTTAAATATATGCGTTCCTATTTGCAGATTTATTTCAGCAAGGAATATAGATAATATTGTTATACAATTAAAACAATGAATCCCTCACCCTTCAAAGATCGCTTAAGTTTTATATTTACGAAACATTATCTTCTGAAGAAGAAATCAAATTTTATGTTGTTTTTCGGTAAGACTTCGGAGTCGCGAAGCAAAAAATCTTCGAAGGGTGAGGGATGAAACGTTTCTTAAAACACTTTTTTTACGGACTTTTATATCTGGCAATTTTAGCCGGCGTCGGCTACCTGTTTTACGGCGCCGCGATTAAACCCGCGCCATCCTGTTTTGACGGAATTAAAAATCAGAATGAAACGGGTACGGACTGCGGGGGAGTTTGTTCTAATATTTGTCTTTCGCCGACCCTCGTTCCGCCTAATTTTTCCGGGCAAGCCGAACTTTTTTCTTTGCCGGACGGCCGGGTGAGCGTCCTTTATCTTTTGAACAACCAAAACCCGGACTATGCCGTAAATGATTTTATATATGAGTTCCGGATCCGCGACGCTTCCGGGCAAATTATAAAAACCGTTAGCGACCGCTCCTTTATTTACGCCAACGAGAAAAAATTTATAGCGGCTCCGGCTATTAATATGGGCTCCTCAACCGCGGCGACCGCGGATTTCTCGGCGACCGGCACGACTTGGATAAAAGCGGAAAGCTTTGTGGCTCCGAAGCTTGAGATACAATCTCCGCTTATTTCCGAAAGCTCCTCGAGCGTTGTTATAACCGGGAGGCTTATAAACCAAGACACAACTACTTTCCCCTCGGTGCTTTTAGTCGCCGTTTTATGGGATGATTTCGGGAATAAAGTCGGGACCACCGAGACGGCTCTGGAAAATCTAGTTCCGGGCGAAACCAGAAATTTTACCATTGTCCACCCTGTGCTTCCGGGTATAAATTTGCCTAAGACCCTGATATTCCCTTACGCTTTAAGGCCCTGAAATAGAATGTAGCATTTAGAATCTGGAATGTAGTAGGATTACACCGTGTTTTATTCTAGGTTCTACATTCTAAATTCTAGATTCTGATTTTATGAAATCTTCCAAGTGGTTATTTTTAAGCGCCGGATTCATAGCGCTTTTGGGTTTGGTGGAGCTCTCTTCAATCTCCATGAGCCTTTTTTACACCCAAGCAATGTGGGTGGTTTTGGGAACCGTTTTAATCTGGGCGTTTGCCCGGTTTGATTGGAGGGCGGCTTTTCAATCGCGCTACATAATTTGGGCGATATATCTTTTGAGTATCGGGCTTTTAATTTTCGCGTATCTTACGGCGCCGGTAATCAGAAATACTAAAAGCTGGCTGGTTTTCGGGCCGTTCCACTTTCAGCCGGTAGAACTCGCGAAAATCGCGCTTATTTTAATGTACGCGAGTTATTTCAGCCGGCGGCATTTATTTATCGCGAGACTGTCCAGTATTTTCGGCTCCTTCTTTCTTTTCCTTGTGCCCGCCCTTTTAACTTTACGGTTGAACGATACCGGCTCGACCATAGTTCTTTTGGGCATTTGGCTCGGCTTCCTTCTGGTCGCCGGCTTGCCGAGGAAATGGATTCTCTGGGGGACGGTGCTCGTGGTTGTTTTGGCGCCGCTTGTCTGGAGTTATGCCCTAAAGGACTACCAGAAGGCGAGGGTAATCGGTGTTTTTAATCCCGACGCGAATTCTCTGGGCGTAAACTACAGCACTACTCAGTCGAAAATCGCCATCGGGTCGGCCGGTCTTTGGGGTAAGGGGTATGGGCAGGGTCCGCAGACTCAGCTTGGGTTCCTGACCGAGCCATCGACCGATTTTATCTTTCCCGCGGTGGTGGAGGAGTGGGGGCTTGCCGCTGGGATACTTATTATCGGCGCCTTTCTTCTCTTAATTTTTACTATTTTGAGAATCGGCCTCGCCGCCGACCAAAATACCGAGAAATTTATTTGTTTGGGCGCCGCCATAGTACTAGGATTGCACTTACTTTTAAACGGAGGCATGACTTTGGGGCTAACTCCGGTTGTGGGCGTGCCGTTTCCGTTCTTAAGCTACGGAGGCTCCAATATTTTTATGAACTTTTTACTTTTGGGACTAATCAATGCAATTACTCGACGAACTTAAAACTCATAAACGAAGCAGGCTCGTCCTAATCGGCTTTTTTGCGCTAATTTTTATTTCCGCTCTTTGGTTTGTTTCGGCGCTCGGGCCGGTATCCGCGCCTGTCGCCAATAAAGTATTTTTTGAAGTTAAAAAGGGAGAAGGATTCAGGGAGGTTGCGGATAATTTAGAATCTGCCGGTCTTTTAAAGTCGGACTTGGCGGCCAAAGCATACCTCTTATTTTCCGGAGCGGCTTTCAACCTTCAGACCGGCACTTATCTTTTAAATTCTTCCATGAATGCGCCCGAGATTACTAAAATTTTCCGTACCGGCGCGCAGGAAATTAAAGTAGTGATACCGGAGGGATTTTCCATTTATGAAATTGATTCCGAGCTCGCGGAAAATTACATCATTAAACCGGGGGAGTTGGTTTCGTGGATGCGGGCGCAGAGCTTTCCGGTGGAGGGCCGGCTTTTTCCGGACACCTACGATTTCTTTTTGAATTCCAAGCCGGGAGATATTGCCTACAAATTATTCGCGAACTTTGATGCCAAGGCCGCGCCTATTTTACCGAAGGACCCCGCGCAAGCCAAAAAAATCATCATCATCGCCTCAATTTTGGAAAAAGAAGTTCCGGACTATAAAGACAGGCAAATTGTCGCGGGGATAATTTTGAAGCGCTTGGCGGCTAAGATGGCTATCCAGATAGACGCGACCGTCTGTTACGCGAAAAGAATGGCCGGCGACCCGACCTGCTACCCGCTTATCCCCAATGACCTTAAGACGGATTCCCCTTATAATACCTACGTATATAGGGGATTGCCCCCCGGCCCGATAGGGAACCCGGGAGTCTCCGCGATACAGGCGGCAATGACTCCTGTTCAGTCCGCCTACCTCTATTATTTGAGCGATCCGGCAACCGGGAAGACCATTTTTAGTGAAACGCTTGACAGGCAGGCCTCAAATGGAGTTAAATATCTTAAGAAATAAACCCCCACACCTAATGAAGAATGGGCGGGTTTGCGTGCTGTCTTGGCACCGCTAGAGAAAATAAATCTAGCCACTTGGCGATTTTGAAATAATGGAAATCAAACAGAAAAATTTCTTCATTAGGTGTGGGGGTGAAAGCAACCAAGCCAACTTGGCCCGTTGTTTTTTACGCGTTTGCCCCGGAACCCGGTCTTATAAAAATAAAAATAAAAACCAATAAACCAAATGCCTCACCGACTGCCGGTTAAGGACTTTTCCAAGTCCAAACCATTTCTGTTCCCGAGCAATCTGAACGAGGTTCAGATAAGGTCGTACGAATGGTTCCTCCGCGAGGGACTAAGAGAACTATTAAAAGAAGTTTCGCCGATCCGGGACCATACCGGAAAAGAATTTGAATTAGCTTTTGAAGATTATAATTTCGGCGAACCTAAGTACGACGAGGCTACCGCGAGGTATAAAGACGCGAGCTACGAAGCTCCTCTTCACATCCGCGTAAAGCTCGGCAATAAACTGACCGGCAAGACGGACGTCCAGGAAGTTTATTTCGGGGAATTCCCGATGATGACCGACCGGGGCACTTTCATAATCAACGGCGTTGAGCGCGTTGTCGTTTCCCAGCTCATCCGCTCCGCGGGTGTTTACTTCACCGCGAACCAATATCGCGATAAGAAGCTCTTCGGTGCGAAGGTTATCCCGAACCGGGGTTCCTGGCTGGAGTTCGAAACTGACGTGGACGGTTTAATCGGCGTTAAAATCGACCGGCACCGCAAAGTTCCGGTAACCGACCTCTTGCGCATCTTCGGCGCGTCCGAAGAAAAAATTAAAACCGCTTTTGCCGATATAGACAACGGATCTTTACATCACCTTGAGGCGACTTTGAAAAAAGACGCCGCTAGCGACAAGAATGGTTCTTATTTGGAAGTCTACCGCAGGCTCCGCCCGGGCGACCCGGCGACTGTGGACGGCGCGCAGTCCCTCGTGGACGGCATGTTCCAGCGGCCCGACCGTTACGACCTCTCCGCCGTAGGCCGGTTTAAAGCCAATCAGAGGCTTAATTTCGACAAAAAGAAGCAAAATATGCTTTTGGACCTCGCGGACATTATCGCTATCGTCCGGGAGATAATCCGTTTGAACAATACTCCCTCCGCCCGCCCGGATGATATAGACCATTTGGGAAACCGCCGCGTTAAAGCGGTAGGTGAGTTGCTCCAAGGACGTTTGCGTGTCGGTATCGCTCGGCTCCGCCGCATTATTCAGGACAGAATGTCCACGCTCGAGAAGGCGACTATCGTCCCGGCTCAGCTTATCAACTTCCGCCCCATCGCCGCGGTCGTTAAAGAATTTTTCGCGTCCTGCCCACGTTGCCAATTTATTGTC
>JAVHQZ010000091.1:0-1912 GCA_036171415.1 Minisyncoccota bacterium
AATTGGCCTACTTTGTTTTGGATAGGCGCGATGGCTTCGTTCCTATACTGGTCTTTCCACGCCTCGTACTCCGTAACCCAGAAGGCCTTAACAATCGGGTCTTCTATATTGGACACCACCTTAAGGCGGAACTCTTTGTCCACCAGGAGCCTGGGGATTCCAAGGAGGGTGCTCCCCGGCGTGTCCAAAAGCGCCAAAACGCAATTGCTCAAAATGTATTCCATTCTGGGAGACCAGACGCCCGCCCAAATTTTCGTAAAAATCGCCATAAGCCCGGAAGCCACGAGGTGTTTATATCTTTTGTCGGAAATCTCGAGCGGATTGAACCCGATGTGGAAATCCGGGTCGCCCGGGTTGAAATAGACAACGTCCTTAACGCGGTCCTTGGGAATCATTTTCAAAAGGTCTTCCACAAACTCACCGTGCGGGTCCACCAGGCAGACTCCCTCGCCGTTCGCGATGTCCTGGATAAGCATATTGCGCAAAAGCGTGGTCTTACCCGTTCCGGTTTTACCGATGACATACACGTGCTGGCGCCGGTCAGCGCGCTTGATACCGAAAATACGGTCCGCGTTCCGGAAGTCGGTTTTGCCGAAAAATACTACGTCTCTTTTTGGTGAGGTCATATTTACCCTCCAAACTTTTTTAATCGACTGTAATTAGCCAGCACTTTTTTTAGATAATTTTTACCCCAGCCCGTTTTGAGAAATTTTTCTCTCGCAAAAGCATCTTGCTGGTTTAGATAATATTCTGCGTAAATCATATGTAATGGTCTTCGGTTTTTGGTAGAGAAAACTTTTCCTTTTTTATGCTCTTCCAGTCTGCGCTTTAGATTATTAGTGCAACCAACATAATTATAGCTGTCTTTTTGACTTCTAAGAACATAGACAACGTTGGGCATTATTAAAAAAGTTAGGAGGGTGAATTTCAAAAGTTAGGAGGACAAGACTTTAATTTCCTTCAGGAAGTTTTCATAACCTTTAATCGCCGTCTCGGCGATGGCCCGGGTCAAAACAAAAGTTTCTTGGTGGACGACATTGTTCCTGATTTTGTGCGAACGCCAAAGGCCTTCAAAACTCTGGAACTCTCCCGGCTCAACATCATCCAGCCTGTCCGCCATGTGTTCGCCCTTAAGCCCGGCATTTTTCAAAATTCCGTCAACCATGGCGTCGCCCTGGATAACCGCAATTTTCAGGCTGTCCGGCCGGCCGTCGTCAAACTTCTCCATAATATCGCGCCACTTCTCCAAAAGTTCTTCCTTGCGGATAGTTAAAACCGGCGCGCTCCGCGGGTCCGCCTTAAATTTGGGGCGGAGCTTCAGGGCTTTCCGGAAAACGTAGACCGTCGCGATTACCAAAAAGAAATCAAAAAATATTATCCCGATTCGCGAGTACTCCAATATCTGTGGAAGGGTTAAATTGTACAAATCTATTCCGAAGATCATCCCGTAGTGAAATTATGACTGATTGGTTTGTATTTTCTCATGGATGGCTATGATTATTTATTAACTTGGCCTAATTTTATATATCCTTTGGTGAAATTTCAGCAAATGCTGGTCATAATTCTACTACGGGAATCATTCGAATATTTCCAAATCTTTATCTTCTCCGAAGATGGCGAGTCCCTGGGGCGGACCAACTTTACGGCTCTCCACCCGTTGCATAAACGGCGCGGTCAAAACAACTGTGGTCGGAAGATGAAAAACCGTCGCCAAAGATTCCGTGGAAAATTCGAAAAGGCGGGAACCCATATTGCTGTGAAACATCATGGAGCTGATAACCTTGCCCATAAAACCCGTCGGCGGGAGATCCCTGTGCCGGTAGGTATGCAACATTCTTTCCTTTCTGGCTTCATTTCGGCGCTCCGGGAAAAGAACAAAATGCTTTTCCGGGTTCGGAAGCACATCCCCTAT
>JAVHQZ010000092.1:0-1912 GCA_036171415.1 Minisyncoccota bacterium
GGTTAATCCCGGCACGGTGACTATAACCACCGGTTACTCGGCGGGTCTCGCGCCCATTACGGCGACCATAACCGTAACCGGCACGGCCGTCACCAAACCGGGTCAGATAAAAATAAGCCTAAACAAAAATATCTACGGCCAAATGTATAAGAGCGGCTGCCAGTCGGGTTATCCTTATTTTGACAATACCTGCACGGTCAACCAGCTTGGTATGGGCGGGCCTACGCCTAAGATTTTAGATTCTGATCCGCCGGTCATTAGCTGGTTGAGTTACGGCCAGTCGATGGGTTCTAAGGTGAGCAGGTTGTTTCAAGACACCGTTCCGAAGCTCTGGACGCTGGATGACCCTCTGACTCCAGTACCCGGGCCGAGCGTGGGGACCCCGGCGAATTTTCTGGACGAATGGGCCGGAGACCCCGGAGGCGGTTTGCGGGGATCTGATTTCGCGGTGAGTGAAAGCGGTAATTATGCCGCGGAACCCTTGAGTAACGGGATGCTTGTCGTTTGGGCCAATGGCGTCAAAGTATCCGGCCTTAGCAACAGCGCCTCGGGGCGTTTCGCGGGTATTGTGGAGAGGTCAAACGGAGCGTTCCTGATTAGCGACGACACGACTCTTAATCTTACCGACGCGGATGCGAAGGCCACGTATTTTGAGACCAACTACACTGCTCCCGGCGCGTTTAACTACTCGCGCTTGGCCGGAGACAGAGCGGCGCTCAATCGCTTGCCGTCCGGTTTTCCGAGAATGGTATCGGGCAGAAAAGTAATCCTTGGTGACGATAATTTCGTTGCCGATTTTGTGGGACCGAATTTTAGCTCCTTCGGCGGTCCGACAACCAATCAGTTGAGAATCTATGATTTGGGCAAAACTTCCGCGGTCGCGACTCTGGACATAAGTAGCGATATAGCAGGACGCCAGACACACCAAATTGTCCGCCAAAAGGGAGGTGCGGACACAGAATATTTATTTATTCGGGTAATGCCGGCCTTTAACCGTGCCACGTACAAAAATAGCGATGTCTATAATCCGGCCATAATCTACGGGTACAAATATACCTACAGCACCAAGACACTTGCCAGAGTGATAAACGGGGTGAAACTCGGCGAGCCCGGAGAGATAACCGCCATGACCGGCTTTAATGTGGGAGGAAAAATCGGGCTCTTGGTTTTCACCCAAATGGGCTTTGATTACGGCGTTTCTGGTTGGCCGACTCGTTTCGAGAGCAGGGCGCGCGCCTATCTTCTCTCCGACCTTGCCTCCGGCTCGGCCAATGATGTTTTGACCAACAGCCCCGCTCTAACCGATGAAAGCAGGTATTGGGGCGCTGTGAGTACCGTAGTCGGCGATTCAACCTATGCTTATGTTTATAATCCCCTCGGCGGTCCCGGACTTTACGCCTGGAAGCTCGACTCGATCGTTGGAGGTGGTCCGGTCGTACCCACGACTCCCGGGTCGGGCAACCCTCCCGGACCGGAGCCCACCGCCGGCTCCTGCGACTTTACCCTGACCGCGGACCCGAATCCGGTTGAGAAAACCGTTCCTACCGGCCAGTCATCCTACGTAAGCATCGGCTTGGCCACTACGAAACCAGCGGATAATACCTGTCCGGCCGTCACCGTTAGTCTCACAACTCTTAGAAATGCCGCCGGCAACACCGTTGCCACGCCCTTATCCACCAACCTTACTATTTCCCCAGGCAACTCTACGGTTGCGATATATACCGTGAGTGGATATCCGGGCAGCTACACGCTCCCGATTAAAGCTTACGGCAGGGGAGTCCAGAAGACGATAAACGTTCCGCTGAACGTGAACGTCCAATAAAATTATGAAAGAGTCTCGGAAGGGGCAAGTCCCGCAGTGAAATTTCGCCATTGTTTTTTGCGCTAACTAGATGTGCGGTGCATATAGAAA
>JAVHQZ010000093.1:0-8837 GCA_036171415.1 Minisyncoccota bacterium
GCCTTACCGAACCGGCTACCACAACTTTCTCCACTCCGGAAAGTTTTTTAATCCGCTCTTCAAGCGCCCGGGCAAGGGGCAGCGCGGCACCCAGCGTAAAGCGGCCGCCGGACTTTTTGGCGAACGCCACGCCTTTTAAAATATTTTCCTCCGCTTTTTCTCCGAACCCTTCAAGTTTCCTGATTTTCCCCGCCTTGGCCGCAACCTCCAAATCTTTTAAATTTTTTATTTTTAAATGCTCGTATAATTTTTTGATGGATTTCGGACCCAGGCCCTCAATGCCCGAAAGTTCTTTCAAGTTTACCGGCACTTTTTTCGCGAGTTCGTCATGGTCTTTGGAGCGGCCGGTTTTTAAAATCTCCTCAATTTTTGCGCCGATTGAAGCCCCCACTCCGGGAATTTCTTCTATCGCTTTTAGTCCGCCGGTCGCGTAAACGCCTCTAAGTTCGTCCTCCATAGCCCCGATTGCCTCCGCGGCTTTTTCATAGGCTCGCGGCTTGAACTGAACATTTTGCATTTCCAAAAGCTCTCCGATCTCAGAGAGTATCTCGGAAACTTTTTGGTTTGTGATTTCTTTAGCCATTCTTGAAGACCAGCGCGTCTCCTTCCGCGACTACCGAAATCAATGTACCTTTTTCTATTTCCCCGCCCAAAATCTTTTCCGCGAGAGAGGATCGGATTTTCTCTTCGATTACCCTTCTCATCGGGCGGGCGCCGAAAGCCGGATCGTATCCGAGCTTAACCACGTAGTCCGCGACGCTCGGGTCGAATGTTAGCTCCATGCCCTGCTCGGCAAGGGTCGCGGAAAGCTCTTTTAGCTGCAGCCCCACGATACTTTTAAGTTCTTTGGGCTCCAGGTCCCGGAAAATGACTACTTTAGAAAAGCGGTTTATAAGCTCCGGCTTAAATACGTCTGTGAGACGCTTCTTTAAATATTCAGCCACGTCGCTCATCTGCTTCCCCTCCCTCAAGGATTGGTTAATTATGTCCGAATGAGCGTTTGAAGTAGCGATAATTATTGTGTTTTGGAAGTCCACCGTCCGCCCGAGCCCGTCGGTAAGCCTACCGTCGTCAAGTACCTGAAGGAAGAGGTCCAAAATGTCCGGAAAGGCCTTTTCAAATTCGTCCAAAAGCACAAGACTGTACGGTTTGGCGATGACGCTGTCGGTTAGCGCTCCGCGGACCGAACCGTCCGCGGACCCGATTAGCCGCTCAAAACTTTTTTTGTCCTGATATTCGGTCATGTCAAAACGGACCATGAGATCCTTGGAGCCGAACTGTATGCCCGCCACTATCTTTGCGAGCTCCGTCTTACCGACGCCGGTCGGTCCGACAAACAGGAAGCTGGCGATAGGCCCGCCCTTGCGCGCCAATCCGGAGCGATATTCCCGGAGTGAATTCCCCACCGCCTTGACGGCCTCCTCTTGGTCGATAAATTTTTCGTGAACGGTTGCTTCAAAATTCAAAAGTTCCTTGGCTTCGTCTTTGCTTGCTTCGTGTATGGGGATATTTGTCTTCGTCTCGGCAACGGCGATTATTTCTTCCGGTCCTAGATTTTTTTCTCCCTTCCGTTCCGCGGAAGAAAGGGCGCTCCTTAAGAGTTCTTCCGCGCTGCCCGGTAAAAACTTTGTCCCGCTGAAATATTTTTTCGCTAAAGATACGGCCATTTTTACCGCTCCGAAACTTACCGCTACGCCTGTTTGTTTTTCGAGTATCACCCCCTCCAGCGTCAGAATTCTTTGCGCCTCCGCTTCGCTTATTTCCTCGACTTCAATTACTTCGAAAATATTAACGAAGTCGCTCCTGGATTCAATGTTTGCTTTAAATTCTTTGGGGAAGGTCGTACCGATAACCGGAAAAGAGTTGTTGCGGATTATCGGAAGGAAGGCGTCCGCCGCGGAAAGAAAGGCTCCTCCGGAAGTTTTAAGCAGATTGTGAATGTCCGGAAGGTACAAAATCACATTCTCCGCGCTCATAATTTCCTGGACAATCTCCTGGATTCTTTTTTGTACTTCTTCCGGAGCCGCTCCGGCTACCATTCTCGCGATATCCAACCCCACGAGCCGCCGGTCAAAAAGCTCTTTGGGAACCTGGTCTTTCACGATATTAAAAGCCAAGTGAGAAATTATTGTTCCCTTGCCGACGCCCTCTTCGCCCACCAAAAGAGCGTTCGGACTTGTGCCTCTTGAAAGAGCCTCAATTAGCCGGTTGTATTCCTTCTCGTGGCCGATCATGAAACCCATTTGGCCGGAACGGGCGATGTCGGTATAGTCGACCGCGAAATGGTCGAGGGTCGGGGTCGGACGCGATGTCCAGGCACGGTTCATTATCCTGTGCCGGATATTTCTTTGGGCCTCCGGCACCATGCTTCCTAGGTGTTTACCCGTGGCGCCCCCGTGGCTCACCATATCCGAAAGAACTATGGCTGACTCAATATCGGCCGAAGACAGGCTGAACATATGGAAAAGCCTGGCCGTAACCGGTTCCTTTATGGAAGCGAGTGAAGAAAACATATCGCAATTGCGGATAAATCTGTGCCCCGACTGAAGCGCTTGGCCCGCGGCAAGGATAATCAGGGCCTGCGCCTCCGCGTATCTGTCTTCCTCCGCGGGAAAAGGCTCTTTCTCGAGCGACTGAAGCTTCTGCTGCACTTCCTCCGCCTTAATATCCAACCTGGATAAGCCTTTTTTAATTTGCTCGGTCGCAAGGAGCGCCTCGGCCGTCTCCAAATAAAAATTGCTTTTTTTAATGGCACTTCGCTCGTAAGCGCGTTCTAAGACATGGAAACTCTTCGGTGAAATATAGCTCGCCAAATTTATTTCGCCGTCTTTCGGCAACTCGCGGAAAGGAATGTCTCCTTGGCCAAGATGCTTCAGCCGGTCAAGCAGGGCCAACATTAAAAATCCTCCGAGATAACGGATACTTGGAACCGGAGAAACAAACAACGCGACAAAAGTGGCCGCGCCGAAAGCGATATAGCCGATAGCGCCGGCCGCCCTGACCAAAAGCCTCCCGCCGTAGGTCATCCTGAGCCGCGGCTCTTCAAAAATAATTTTCCGGGTGGTTTCCATTTAGAGTGTTACGGGTTTTATGGCCAGAGCCAGCAATCCGACCGGTAAGATCAGCCAGAAAAGATAAACAACCAAAGATACCGCGCCGACAAAGACATAGACGACAAATCCTACAAACGCCCGTCCGAACCGGAATATCGGCCCCAAAATTCGCCCCATTACCGTGTAGTCTTTATACAGGGGTTCGAATAGATGACGGATAGTCATCCGGAAGGCGAGGGTGCGGTCCAAATTTTCCAAAAAAGAAATAAATCCGTGGAAAAAAGACTTGGAACCGTCTACGTACCAGTGGTGGAAAAAGTCCTTAATTCTGAAGAAGAATCGGCTGAAAATATAGACTAAAGAAAAATTCATCCCGTTTGAAAATTAAAAACGAAGTTTTGGCGGGAGAATCCGCGGTCGAGACCGATTAGATTTACTGCGTTCTGAAACATGTAGTTTGTTAAATTTTCTTACGGGATTCATACCCTTTGTTTAAATTATAGCAGAATTTTGGCGGGACGACTTGACCGTTATCGCGCCACGAATTAGGCTCTTATTAGCAATTCACACTAGGGGAAGGCGCGCGATGCAAGTAGTCCGCAAAACCGTCACCAGCTACAAATGCGACGTATGCAAAACCTCATATACCAACAGGAAAGAGGCTATGCGTTGCGAGGCCAAGCCGGTAGAGCAAAAACTTTTCGGGATCGGAGACCGAGTTGTTTGCCGGGTCGTTCACGTCTGTAACTGCCAAGGGTTCCAAAAGTTCAAATTCAAGCCGGTCGGCAAGATTGTCCGCGTTCTAAAGCCCGAGCCGATGGACGGAGAAGACAACAAGTGGGTTCAAAGACCAGACGCGCTAGAAATCCACGCCTACCAGTATGAAATAAAGTTCAGATGCCCGAAGTGCCGCGGCAAAAGAGGCTATGTGGCCTACACCCCCGAACTCACCCCTCTCAATAACCCCGCAACAAAGGTTTTGCGCAAGCTGTTCAAGATTTATAGCTGATGTCCGCCCGCCCCATTCACCGAATGGGGTCTTTTTTTACCTCTTCACACTTCTTAACCACTGCCGGGAGTTTCAAAAAACTTTTTCGGAGAGCCCCGCCCATGGTGTCCGGGGAACGCAGGGCCGCGGCCGGGTGAAATAGCGGGTAAATAAACCTGCCGTTTATCTTGAACACCTTTCCCTCGTCCTTAGAAATCCTGGCGTCGGGTAAAAAGTAATTCATAGAGAAACGGCCGAGCGTCGCGATTAAGACCGGATTAATTATTTCTATCTGCTCGCTCAAATACGGCTTATAGGCGGCAATCTCCTCCGGAGACGGATCGCGGTTCTCCGGCGGTCGGCGCTTCACTATATTTGTTATATAGACGTCTTCCCGCCTCCAGCCCACCTCCTCAATTAACTTATCCAAAAGCTTTCCCGACCGGCCGACGAACGGACGCTTAAGCTCGTCTTCCTTTTGCCCCGGAGCCTCCCCTATAAATAAAACCTTCGCCTCCGGGTTTCCTTCGCCGAAAACCAGGTTCGCCTCCAGAAGGGGTAGATTTTTATCTGCCTTTATTTTTTCTTCCAGCTTTTTTAGCGCTTCGGCCTTGGTCATTGGTTTTCTGCTTTCTATGACTCGTTCGCCACTGCGGACCTGCCTGCCGGCAGGCAGGGATTTCTAATTTGAAGGACCATTATGAGTAGATGTTCATGGTCCGAAAATGAGAAATCGTAGCCTTTGTGCTCCCATGAGGAATTGAACCTCAATCTCATCCTTCGGAGGGACGCATTCTATCCGTTGAACTATAGGAGCTTCTCCTTATCTTACGACAAAATAGTACACCTCATAAACCGCACCGACAAGGAAAATAAGCATGAGAAAGGCGGAAGTAAAATTTTCAAAACCACGGAGTTTAAGTTTTTTCCTTGCCAGAAGAATTATAAATATATATTGCGCGCTCAAAAACAATCCGCCGGTCAGGCCGATGGCGCCCATCAGGTTATCCAATCCCGCCCAAAGCAAAAATAAGGGGCCGAAAATAACCAGAACCAGCGCGGAAGAGTCTTTCCAGCCGCTGCCTTTTTCCAAAGAGTTTTTGGCTTCAAGAGAGATGGAAAGATACGCGGTCCATGTCGCGAAAATACCCAACGCCAAAATTGCCCAAAGCCGCCAGCCCGGCCAGCCGGTCAGCCCGGATATCGTGTCCGGGGTTATAGAGTTGGCGGAACCGAAGATGCTCATTACAAAAAACAGGTAGAGCGCCGCGGAAATAGATGTCCCGAGTACCAAGAGCCACTTTGCGCGCTTCCCGAACTTTTCGCTCCCCACCTCGGCCATCACCGGCTCAATCGAGGTCCAGCCCGCTAGCGCAAAAAGTGTCGCTCCGAATGGCAGAAACGCTTTTCCCGCTTCAAAGCTCGGCGCAGAAAAAAGCGCTCCCGGATTCACTGCGGCAAAAAAAATAATAAAAATTATTCCGGCCTTCAAAACCGTGCCGAAGTTTTCCAGCTCCGCAAATCTCTTGATGCCGAAAAGGAGAGGCAAAGAGGCAATTATCCAGAAAATAAACGCTGGCCAACTGCCAATCGGGAAAAGCAGCCCTAAAAATCTTGCGCCGAGTATCAGATAAATAACGAGCGTTAACATCAGCCCGCCGACCATGGCGAGAAACGCTACCTTTTGGGTCTTCACCCCGAACTCTTTCCGCACAAGCCCCAGGAGGCTGAGATCGGTTTTCTCCGCGGCCCTGGTCCGCCAGTAAAGCGAATGCGCGTAGGCGAGAACCCCGGAGAAAACAACCATGTAGGCCAAGGTTGTGCCCCATCCCGCCTGGCTAAAAATTATCGGCAACGTAAAAAGACCGGCCCCGATAGTCGCCGCGATGATTATGCCGAGCCCCGAAAAAAAGTTCTTATAACTCACCCTTCTATTTTACGAGAAAAACCAAGTCACCATCTCTTACCCTTTTCGCGACTTTGACGCCGACGCCTTGTCCCTTTTTGGCCGTCGCGACGGGCTTGTGATCATATTGGATAGAAGCCAGTTTTTGTTTGAAATCCGTGGTCGCGCCCTTAAAATGAACCTCTCCTCCTGTCTTGAAAGTAGTTTTGAATTTTATTACCGCTACCTTGATGTGCGTGTAGAAATGAGTGATAACGCCGATCGGTTTTTCCTCTTTAACTTTTTTAACTGCCTTTTTTACACTTTTTTTAACTGTTTTTTTGAATGCTTTTTTCTTTGTTATTTTTTTAGCTTTTTTCTTCGGGAGTTTCTTTGTTACTTTTTTTGCTTTTTTCTTCATTTTTTAATTTTTTGATTTACTCGACTGTCGGCCTTTCCTTTTGCGCCCCGGGCTCCTTCTTTTTTTGATTATATCACGACCTCCTCTTTGCTCTTCGGAACGTAAGAATCTACCGACAAGTCGCTTTTTATTTTCCCGGCCAGAACCTCGCTCGAGCCTTCTTCTCCTTGGACCACGAAAACTCTCTTTAACTCTTTTTCGCGGGGCCTAAGCCAGGCCAAGAGCCTCGGTTGGTCAGCGTGAGCGGAGTAGGCGCTTATCGTTCTTATCTCGCACCGCACGGCAACTTCCTCGCCGAACATGTGGACAACCTTGGCCCCCTCAAGAATCGCCCTTCCGAGCGTTCCCACCGCTTGGTAGCCTACAAAAAGAATTATGCTCTTTGGGTCAGAAAGGTAGCGCCGTTCATGGTGGCGGATGCGGCCTCCGTTCGACATGCCCGAACCGGCCATGATTATTTTCGGCGACGGAACGTCATTTATTTCTTTGGATTGTTCCACGGTAAGAGTCATGTGAAGCCCCGGGAAATTCAGAATGTCTTCGCCGGACTTCACGAGCTTAAATGTTTCCGGATTAAAGTAGTTTTCGTACTTTTTATAAATCGCGGTCAGCTTTATCGCCAGAGGGCTGTCTATATATATGGGAATCTTCGGCACCCGGCCTTGGCTGATTAGTTCGTGGAAGTGATACAGAAGCTCCTGGGTACGCTCCATGGCGAAAGCCGGAATCATTAATACTCCTCCTTTCCGGGAAATATCCTCCATAACATCTTCAAGCTCCCCTTCACGCCTGGACGTGTCCTCGTGGACCCTCGCGCCGTAGGTAGATTCAATAACGCAGAAATCGGTTTCCGGCAAAGGTTCGGTGTTGTGAATTATCGGCGCCGGATAGTTCCCGAGGTCGCCCGAAAAAACTATGGACTTTCCCTCCGCCTCAATTTTAATAGTGGCCGAGCCCAAAATGTGCCCTGCGTCATATAGGGTCACCTTAAAATTCCCGACTTGAACCGCTTTGTGGTAAGGCGCGCCCTCCCAAAGACTCATCGCCAACTCGATATCTTCAATCGTATAAAGAGTGGGCAATCCGTTTTTCTCCGCTTCTTCTTTCAAAACGTGTTCCGAATCGATAAGTAGGAGTTCCGCAAAGTCCCGGGTGGGCGGAGTGGAATAAATTTTCCCGGCAAATCCGGCCTTCGCTATCTTCGGCAGTTTTCCGGTGTGGTCGATATGCGCGTGGGTTATAAATATCGCTTGGACGGTAGTCGGATCGTAGGCGAACGGCTCAAAGTTTTCTTTCTCCGCGAAACTGGACCCTTGGGCCATCCCGCAGTCCACGAGAATTCTGGAATTTCCGGATTCAATCATGTAGTTGGAACCCGTCACGCTTCCCGCTCCGCCGTAAAAAATTATCTTCATTGGTTTAATTATACTTCTGCCAACCCTCCCCGCCAATAATGGTGTTTTTGCTTTTTCTGCCACAGGAACGAAATCTTCTTTTCGCGGAGGCTCTCGGAGCCATTTTAGATTGGCTCCCGCTTTGGCGGGATAAAATGGCGAGAGCGCAGCGGGCGTTTCCCGCAGGAAGAAACGAACCGCGTATCCGCGAAAAGACGGATGAGTTACCCTTTGACAAATTTGATTTTATGGTATATAATATGCGCGCAGTTCTTTAATCTTTAGAAAGGAGGCCAGTCTTGGCCACAAAGAAAACTCTTTACGAGCTCAGGGGACACATCCAGGATTCCGATATCGATTTCACGGAGTTCGTCTATGCCTACAGCGAACAGCAGGCGAAGCTCCTGGTCCGGACGCGGCTTCAGAAGCTCCATCCCCGGATGGTCATATTCATCGAGTGGTGGTCGGTACAGTTCGCAGCGCGCAAACCGAAAAATTCCTCCACTCCCGCCCGGTAGAACCCAAAACCCCGCCAAAAGCGGGGTTTACCTATTTTCTTTAAGAAGCTCTTCCATGACCGCTCTTTCGTTCCAGGGAATTTTTTCCCCTTTCCTCACGTGAATCCACGCCTCGGAGCCCTTGCCGGTCGCGATAACCGTGTCGCCCGAATGAGCCAGTTCCACGGCTTTTTTAAGAGCAGCCCTTCTGTCCAGAATTTCCAGAATATTCTCTTCATTAAAGTTCGTGGCGGCAATGCCGGATTTAATTTCGGAAAGTATTTCTTTCGGATTTTCGTCATACGGGTCCTCGTCGGTTAAAATTATCGTGTCGCAGTGTTTCGCGGCGGCCGCTCCCATCTTCGGCCGCTTCCACTTATCCCTGCCGCCCCCCGCCGACCCCAATACGCAAATTAGTTTCCCCCCGCCATTAATTTCGTCCTTTAGCGCTTTGTATATCGCGTCCAAAGACTCCGCCGTGTGCGCATAGTCCACAACCACTTTGAAGGGCTTTCTTTGCACGATTTCCACTCTTCCCGGGGCTCCGCGGAAATTTTTTATTCCCTCTTCTACGACCTCTTCGCTCAAGCCGAATTCTT
>JAVHQZ010000094.1:0-1904 GCA_036171415.1 Minisyncoccota bacterium
GCTTGTTGGCGAAAGATAATCGCATCCGGGAATCTGTTGAATTTACTGGCCACTTCTTACGAGCGCCACAATATAATTATGCGCGCGGCTGTAATAGAGGGTATAAATTCAGGGAAGAAATATCGGCGAATTGCCGAAGAGCTGCTCCTTTCGCTGCAAACCATTAGCGGCATAAAGAAGTCCATGGCTGAAAGCGGCTATAGGAGTTATCGGGAGAGGGGCAAAACAGAACGAAAAAAGAAGGTATATTCTTCAGGCCCTATATCCAAGACAAAAAAACGTCGTGGCAGACCATTTCGCACGAAGTACGGAACAATTTATATGCCCGATTAGCAGTTATTTATTTAAACCAATTCTTTTTGGAATACCGTGAACACAAATTTAATTCCTCTGTTATGACGCGTCATAGCAGGCAAAAAAATATTCCCAAACTATTTAATTTTTTTTACAATTTTTTTGAATTGATTGCCCCGGTCGGCGTAATTTTTGAACATATCGAAGCTTGCCGCGCCGGGGGAGAGTACAACAGCGCAGTGAGTAGTAGGTAGTGGGTAGTAGGGAGATAAAGCGGAATACGCGAAACTTACCGCATTTTTTAGATTTTTAGAAAACTTTATTTCAACTCCAGTTTTTTTGATGGTCTTATATATTTTTTTGGAATTAGCGCCCAAGAGAATTATCAGTTTCGGCTTTGCTTCCCGGATGGCTGACCGGAGCGGAGCATAGTCCAAGCCCTTGTCGAACCCACCGAGGATGAAAACCGAAGGCATATTTTTAAACGCGCGGATTGCGGCCGCGGAAGTATGCGGATTGGTAGAAGCCGAGTCGTTATAGAAAAAAATATTTTTAATTTTGCGGACGAACTCCAACCGGTGATCGAGTCCCTTGAAATTATGTACGGTTCGGATAATTGTTTTTTTCGGGACGCCTAGGGATTCCGCGACCATGGTTGCCATGCAGACGTTTCGGAAGTTGTGTGCGCCCCTGACTTTTAGCTCCTCTATGTCAAAGGCTATGAATTTATCCGGGTTTACGGCTATCTTCTTGGCTCGGCTTAAGAGCCCCATTTTCCGGCTTTTCTCCTGATTGGCAAAAAAGAAGACCATATCCGTCGGTTTTTGATGCCTCACAATATTTGCCTTAGAGCCGTAGTACTCCGCGAGATTTTTATGCGAGTCCTGATGATCGGGGAAAAGTTCCAAAACCACGGCTACATTCGGGGAGCGGTCTAGATCCTGGAGCTGGAAACTCGATAGCTCAAGGATTGCAAAAGAGCCGGGTTTTAATTTGGGAAGGATCTCCACTGCCGGCACTCCAATGTTTCCGGCCAAAAAAACTTTTTTACCCCCCGCCTTAAGCAACTTATAAATGAGCGTGGAGGTAGTGCCCTTGCCCTTGGTGCCGGTGACTCCGATTACGGGGACCTTAACATTTTCAAAAAATAATTTTGTGGCGCTCGATAATTTTACTCCGGCAAGTCTTGCGGCTTTCAATTCCGGCAGATTATAGGGAACGCCGGGGGAGCGGAACACGGTTTCAAAGTCGGCGAGCTCGGAAAGGTAGTTAGAGCCGAGGCGCGAATAAACGCCCTTGGGCAAGTCCAATCTCGGCGATTTATCCAAAACCCAAATTTCCCGCCCACGGAATTTCTTGCTCTTTTTTAAAAATTTCAGCACTGCGCGTCCCTCGCCGCCGAAGCCCAAAATTGCTATAGGTTTTTTCATCCCTCACCCTTGGAAGACACCTTGCCTTGCGACGACAAGGCAAACTTCAAAAAGTATTTATAAGTATCAGCATTATTTAGATGGGTCTTAAGGAATATTTTCATGGGGAAAGTCGATCTCCCAAGGGTGAGAGATATGAATATTGTAAACCCCGCACCGAATCGAGCGCCAGCTCTTGGG
>JAVHQZ010000095.1:0-1888 GCA_036171415.1 Minisyncoccota bacterium
ATGAAGGCATTAAAGTCCGCCGAAGAGCAGGGGATTTTGAACGAGGATATGGTCTTCAAAGCGAAAGAAAAAGCGCAGAAGGCGGTGGACAACGCCAATGGCGAAATTGAAAAGAATTTGGAAATGAAAATAAAGGAATTGGGGGAATAAAAATTATGGAATACGATCAAATCGGTTTTTCGAAAAATCTCATAAAAGGAAGAATTGCGGAAACGATATTCGAACAAATGCTACGTGATGCGGGATGCTTTACCATTCTTGCTTTTGGATACGAAAGCGTTCTCCCAGAGCTTGCTCATCGTCAGCATGATGTGCGTGCGGAGACAACCATGGAAATTATTCGTCGCGCTCCCGATTTTGCTGTTATTAATAATAATGATCACGAAGTTAGGTTAATAGAGGTTAAATATATGATGAATCCTCAGGCGGATTGGATTTTTCGCGATGCAGAAAAGATGTATAACTCTTGGAAACCTGCGTATCTTTTCCTTGCCACGCCAGATGGATTTTATTTTGATAAAGCAAAAACTATTGTTGAAAAAAAGGGCGATATCGCTCGACTCAATATGCCAGAGATATCAATAGAGCTTCAAGAAAAATACACTGAGCTTCTTAACAAGTTTATTGTTCCCTCGGAAGAATCAGCATGATAATCCTCCTCGTAATCACCCCGAACGATTTACTTCGTAAATCTGACGGGGCAAGTCGGCTTGGCTCAATATGATAATTTTATTGGTAATAATCGGGTTAGCTCTCTTAATCCTTGGCCATGAAGCCGGGCATTTTTTCTTCGCTAAATTATTTAAAGTCCAGGTGGACGAATTCGGGTTCGGCTTCCCGCCGAGGATGTTCGGGGTCAAAAAGCCCAAAGGTGGAAAGTGGAAATTCTTTTGGGGAAAAGAACCGGTGGATTCCGGCCTGCCTGCCGGCAGGCAGGCTCGAGAGGCCGGAATGACAGGAACAGGGGGAGGACATGCCCTCCGAAGTATTGGCGAAGGAGGGACGATTTATTCCATAAACTGGCTGCCTTTCGGCGGATTCGTGCGTATTCCGGGCGAGAACGATTTATTTGACGACGACAGCCGGAATTCTCCGGCTGGAGGAGCTCCGACCGAAGCGTCGGAGCGAGACTCCAAATTTCTTAATAATCAGTCCGTTTGGAAACGGAGCTTTATAGTTTTGGCGGGAGTTATCGCCAACTTCTTTATCGGCTGGCTCGTAATCTCCGCGGTGTTCATGATAGGCGTTCCGTCCAAAGTTATTATTGTGGAGGTTGAAAAGGATTCTCCCGCGGCAACAGCCGGCATTAAGGCGAACGACGTAGCCTTGGACTATGGGTTGAGCCAGGATTTTATAAATTTTGTTAACGCGAATAAGGGCAAGGAAATTTCTTTGAACATCCTGCGCGACGGAAAAGAGCAGGGGATTAAAGTAACTCCGAGAGCTTCGGTTGCGGCAGGAAAAGGAGCCCTCGGCGTATATCTAAGCGAATCCGGCATACCCAAGGAAGGATTCTTTTCCTCCATCAAGTCCGGTCTCGGCCAGGCGTGGAGCATATTAAAAGACACGGCGGTTTCTTTCGGTGTAGTGGTAAAAAGCATCTTCGTTAGCCGCACGGTTCCCGACGGCGTCGTCGGCCCGGTAGGCATAGTCTCTTTCGCCGCCGAAACAGGGAAACTTGGATTCGCCTATTTCCTTCAGCTCCTGGCGATAATTTCGCTTAATCTCGCGGTTATAAACCTCATTCCATTTCCGGCGCTTGATGGGGGGCGCTTTCTTTTCCTACTTATTGAAAAAATAAAAGGTTCGCCGATTCCTAAAACCGCGGAGGCGTGGATAAACGGCATCGGTTTTCTTCTCTTAATAATTCTCATGGCCGTCGTGACCG
>JAVHQZ010000096.1:0-1879 GCA_036171415.1 Minisyncoccota bacterium
CGAACTCAAACCCGCAGGATACGCAGATGATTCGCTTCCCGAACCACCACTGCTTCTTGATATCCATTATTCCCTCCTCTCAAAAATCTTAGCTCAGTCTACCCTTTGGCGGACACGGGTCAACCCCACCCAAATTCCCCTTCCAGCACTGTTTTTAAAAAGGCTAAGATACGAAGCCTACTATATTTAGATCTGAAAATCCTCCATCACCATATCAACTAATCGCCCGGCGACATCTCTAGGCTCGCCCGTGACCGGAAAGTGATGCATATCGATATACGGAAGAGAGTTGGCTTCGATAATCGCGCATTCTTGTTCGTAATAAGGTTTGGAAATATCTTCACAAATAAAATCTATACCCGCCAACGCCCCACCGAGAAGCAGAGAGAGCTTGGAAAACATATTTTTATTTTCCGGATGAACGATGTCTGTTTTGTCGTGAATATCCGCCCCGCAAGCAAGAACAACCTTGTCATGGATGTATATTTTTTCGCCGATTTCAGGAATAGTCTCAAAGTTAAATCCCCGCCCGGAAAGAAGAAGGGCTGCCAGCTCGCCTAAATTTATTTTATGCAGAGTGGAATTCCTTTTACTAATTTCGCCGCGTCTGGGATCGCGGTTTTTTACTTCTACCAACTCTCGGATACTATGGACTCCGTCTCCAATCACATTCGGCGCCTCACGGAGGCAGCAAGCGAGAATTTCCCCTCTTGCCACGGTTACGCGATAAACGTCGCCGGAAATAAATTTTTCTACAACAAAATCTCGGCTAATCATCTGGACAATTCGGATTGCGTCCCTTAGGCCCTCTTCGTTCGTAATATTGCAGGTCGTGTGCTTACTAAGAGAACCGGAAAGGGGCTTAACCACCAAAGGAAATCCAAGCTCCCGCGCGCGGACAACCGCCTTTTCCGTTTCATGGAACGCCTTTCCCTCCGCGACGGACAAACCATTGTCTTGAAGTATTTTTTTAAAAATATATTTATCGTCGAAGGAGGGTGTTAGAATATGACCTGTTTTGACCAAGGGCAGGCCCTCAAAAAAAATCTTTTTCTTGCCTACCACAAGAGAAAATAGATTAGTTTCTTTTTTGCCTAAAAGTTTTAAAGCTTTTATTGCCAAGCCTCTTCCCCGGGCCGCCTTCGCGAAAACCAAACTTCGGTTGTAAAGGCTCCCGTCATTGTCGAGAACGTCAATTTCTTTCAAAACGTTGACCATAAGCGTAGTTTTTAAAAAAGCTGTTTTTAAGTTTTTTTCTAAGCCGAAAATTACCCCAGGAAATTTTCTTCCCAAAAATCCATAAATTTTATCCGAAAAACGGGCGAGCCACTCATCCTCAGCCATCTCGGTGTGAGCCAAGCCATTATATGGGTCGCAATATATACATTTATTTTGGAGCATCTTTATTTAACTTCCATTCTAATATAATGCTAAATTCCCAAATACCAAAATTCATTATGAAATTTAAAAACCCAGAAGATTTCTCTTCTGGGTTTAGAATTGGAGGAGCAAGCTAGACCTCCTTTTCTCCGTCACCGTTGCAATAGAGACACGTTTTGTAGCCCCTTCCGTCGCAAGAGTAACAAGTGAAATACTCGTCGCCATGCAGCACCTGACCCGTAGTGCCGCAATTCGAGCAAGCCTGCTGTCCCGTGCCGCAGCAAGGGGTACAAGTAACAATCTGCCCCATCGGTTTAACCTCTCAGTCTGATAGGAGAAATTTTAACATCCAGCATGGACTCCTATCTCCCAGGCTAAATTTATGCTGGCTGTATTATACCTATGAACTTAATACTGTCAACCCCAAATTAAAAAGCCCTTCGCGGGGCTTCGTAGCTAATCGGACTTATTAAAATGGGTATCTGTTCTGCACTTTTCG
>JAVHQZ010000097.1:0-8601 GCA_036171415.1 Minisyncoccota bacterium
GGAGGGAAAAACACGCTAACGAATTTCGCGGATTATCTTAATTCCAACGCTAATAAATCGGCCGCTATGAGGGCGCAAGGAACCTGTTATTCCACCGGGGGAATTAACGGCGGACACGTAGTTTGCTGGAGTGCTAACGAATTGAGAATAATAACCGTTGACGGAGGGTGTCCGCACAGCGGCTGCTAAATTTTAAGACAAATATAAAAAAACCACCCGAATTGGGTGATTTTTTTATATTTGTCGTCACATCGTGATACCCGTGACATTTACGGGTAAATTTCAATTTGAGCCGTTTTTTCGGTACAATTCAGTTATGAAGGAGAGGATACCCGAAGTAGTTTTAGAGGTAGCGGAAAAGCTTTCCGGAGCCGGTTTTGAGGCGTATCTTGTCGGTGGTTGCGTGCGAGACTTCCTCCTTAACCGGGAGCCAAAAGACTGGGATATCACGACAGGCGCTAAACCGGAAGAAATACAGAAACTGTTTCCGGACAGCATTTACGAGAACAAATTCGGCACGGTTGGGGTAAAAACCCGCTCCGAAGATCCTAAGCTGAAGATTATCGAAATCACCACCTTCCGGGTGGAGGGGAAGTATACCGACAAGCGCCATCCCGACGAAGTGAGGTTCGCGAAGACGGTAGAGGAAGATTTATCGCGGCGCGATTTCACCATCAACGCCCTGGCGATGTCTCCCGACGGAAAGATCGTTGACCCGTACGGAGGACAAAAGGACATCAAGGGAAAAGTTATCCGGACCGTCGGGAAACCGGAGGAAAGATTTGAGGAAGACGCCCTGCGCCTTATGCGTGCGGTCCGTTTTTCCGCCGAGTTGGATTTTGAGATTGATTACGGAACAAGAAAAGCGATAGAAGAAAAAGCCGGACTTTTGGAAGCTATCGCCAAAGAAAGAATCCGCGACGAGCTCGTTAAAATTTTGCTTTCCGACCGGGCATCAGCGGGAATCATTCTCTTGGAAGAAGTGGATCTTTTGCGTTACATAATGCCGGAGCTTCGCGAAGGGCTCGCAGTCGGCCAGAATAAGCACCACATCTACACCGTTTTTGAGCATAATTTAAGAGCGCTTGATTATACCGCGAAGAAAAATTATTCCCTGGAGGTACGGATGGCTTCACTTTTGCACGATGTGGGGAAACCGAGAGTAAAAAAGGGGGACGGGCCGGACTCCACTTTTTATAATCACGATTTAGTCGGCGCGAAGATGGCGATCGGCCTCTTGGATAAACTGCGTTTTTCTAAAACTTTTGTGGAACATGTGGCGCATCTCGTTAAATACCATCTTTTTTATTACAACGTCGGCGAAGTAACGGACGCGGGCGTAAGGCGCTTCCTGAATCGGGTCGGGCCGGAATATTTGGACGATTTGATTCGGGTAAGGGAGGCCGACAGAATCGGCTCCGGGGTGCCCAAAGCCGTTCCCTACAAGCTTCGCCACCTTCTGTTTATGATAGATAAGGTGCGCCGCGATCCGATTTCGCCCAAAATGCTTAAGGTGGACGGCAAGGCGGTCATGGAAGAGGCCGGAATTCCGCCGTCTCCGAAAGTCGGCCGGATAATCGCGATACTTTTGGAAGAAGTCCTGGAAGATCCTTCAAAGAACGTGAAGTCCGGACTTATCGCCAGGGTCCGGGAGCTGAACGAACTTTCCGAAAAAAAATTGATAGAGATGGCCTCAAAAGGAAAGGAAAAAGTGGAAGAATTCGAAAGCGGAGCGGAGGAGGAGATGAAAAAAAGACATTACGTTAAATAAAATGTTTAAAGACGAAAAAATCTGGAGAGTGCTCACCAACTTCTGGACATATCTATTTATGGCATTTTTGTGCGCGAATTTTTTCCTGAACAACAGTTATGAATTTTTGATTGCGCCGATGAGCGTTATCTACATCGGCATACTCGGCCTTTACGTGAGCACCAAAGAGTTTGACCGGTGGTACGAAATGCATGAGAGCCGCCGCCATCCGGGCGAACTTTTTGTGGTGTTTTGGACTGTAGTTATTTTTGGCTTAATGTTGGCCTCGCTTTTTTCAGGCGGAGAAAAAAAGCTTTCCACGGAAGCGGTCGCCACATATATAATGGTTCTCTCGGTTTTTGCCCTAACGCAGAAGTCCAAAGCCCTGTATCGCAAGAAAAAGGAAAAATTGGGCAAAACAAAATAAAACCGCCCATCTTATAATGAGCGGTTTTATTTTGGTCGGGCTGCTGGGAATCGAACCCAGTCTTTACGCACCCGAAGCGCATGTACTACCGGTATACGACAGCCCGAGACTAAGAGTGAATTTAACTATTCAATTAAAGCCGAAAAAGAGAACATTGTCTATGAGCCATGGCACCCGGATAGGTTATAATGCTAGATATATGCCACGAGTTAAAAGGGCGGAAAAATTAAAAGAGTATGACCTCGAAACCCGCTACCTGGGCGAGAGGATAGATCTACGGAAGGTTCAGGAGAACCTGAAGAATTATAAGTTTCTGAATCACAATCACCCCCTGGTTGTTGAGATCGGGGAGGACCAATACGCGGTCTTGACCAGGTTCGGCACGGTCAGTCTTTGGAACGTTAAGGAAAGTGCCGCCAGGGCCTTTCTGAAGGAACTGGCGCCGTACGTGGAGACGGGGAGCGTCCTACACCGGCACATAGACACCCTGAAGATTTTTATCGGTCCGGGCGAAGAGCACGCTACATTTGAAGACTTATTTATCAATAAGCTGGATACGGAAAAGATAAAAATAATATCTTACGTTTCCGCGCAGTCGGTGGCCCTGGACCGCTACGAAGAAGAAATCAACGTTCATCTCCACGAACTCGGGAGGGTAGTCGCGGCGATGAAGGCCGGCGGCAAGACCAGGTTTGACCAGTCGGAGATTTTACAGCAGGTCGGGAGCGTCCTTTCCGTAAAGCAGCGGACGGTGAGCCAGCTTTCACTCTTTGATAAGCCGGATGAAGCCTGGGATAAGGAAGATATAGAGTGGCTCTATGACAAGCTCCGAAGCGAATACGAGCTTCGCGACCGCTTTGATGTCCTAAACGAAAAAATCGATTTTCTTTCAGAGAACAATGCGTTGCTTCTGAACTATTTATCCTCCCAGAGAAGCAATTTCCTGGAAATTGTGGTCATTATTCTTATCATAGTAGAAATCGCGTTATTTATCGTGGAATTGCTCAAGGCTTAGGATTTTGATATATTACTTTCGTTCTGGGCCCGTAATACAATAATTATTGGGGCGGCATTCGTCCCTCACCCTTGGGCCCGTAGTTAAGTGGGTCGCGCCTGGCGGCGCGCAAAGCAGATGTAAACGTTGAAAATTTTATCCTTCCAGCAGTCAAATGGGCCCGTAGTTAAGTGGCATAACGCGGCATTCGCATTGCTGAGGCGGGAGTTCGATTCTCCCCGGGTCCACAAAAGAAGGATAAAAATTTCAACTTGTCGGCATTCGCATTGCTGACCTGCCTGCCGGCAGGCAGGGGCGGGAATTCTCCCCGGGTCCACTGGCTCAAGGGTGAGGGACTAAGGCGAAATTGAGGGCCTATAGTTCAGCGGTAGAATCCCTCATTTGCAATGAGGAGGCGGCAGTTCGACTCTGCCTAGGTCCACAAATTAAATTCCCATTTTCAAATTTGGAGGGTTCGTCCCGATTGGGACTCCGTCCGGCACGGGACAGGCGCCGTGGTCTCTGCGCCGCAAAATAGAGGAACTAATTTAAAAATAATAATTCTGCACAGAGCGGTGGGGTGTCCGACCTGCCTGCCGGTAGGCAGGGTGGTTCCCGCCTGAGGCGGGCAGGGAATAAGACGGTCTTGTTCCCTGTTTGGTTAGCGAATAAAATGAGCTTATCAAACAGCAATCCCGCACAAAGCGGAGGGTTCGCATAGTGGTCTATTGCGCCGCACTTGAAATGCGGTTGAGGGAAACCTCTCGCAGGTTCGAATCCTGCACCCTCCGCTTTGTGCGGGGAAAACCTTAATAAGAGTTCTCCCGCCGAAGCGGGATTGCGTTCGGTCATCAAATCAGAGATTTGAACCGAACGGGAAGAATCTCACCCCCACCGCTCTGTGCGGGTTCGAATCCGACCAACAAAATGAATTGCGCAAGCAATTCAAAGAGGAAGTGCCGACTTGTCGGCCTGCACCCTCCGCTCTATTGCGGAAAAACGTCTTCGCTGATATATTCGCAAAACATGAAAAAGCACTGGTTCAGAAACAAAAAGTATGGCTGGGGCTGGTCCCCGAATACTTGGCAAGGCTGGCTGGTAATAGGCTTATACACCGTTTCTTTTGTCGGGCTAATGCTGAATCTCCGGTCGGAGGGGGTGGCAAATAAAGAGGTTATTTGGGACTTCCTTCCGAAGGTCGCCATTCTAACGGCGATTTTGTTGTTTATATGCTTTGCGACAGGGGACACCCCCGGCTGGCATTGGGGAGATAGAGATGAGGCTTCGGAGAAGGAAAAGATAAAATAGACAGCAAAGGGCCCGCAAAAGCGGTTCTTGACTTTTATATTGCATAGTGGTATAATTTCCCCAGCTCAATGAAGGAGGAGCACATGGCTACCAAGATCACGGACTCTGCGGTCAAGGACCGCGCAATCTACCATCTGGCGAAGAAAATCGCCCTCATGGAGCTCGGTCCGTCCGCTACGGGGGACGAGATCAAGTTCAAGGCGGTCAGCCTTCCGAAGAAGAACCTCGGGTTCGTCTTCGACCTGTTCCTCAGGTCGGTGCCCCCCGGGCCCTTCCCGGAAACGCGCAGCGAGGATTTCGCCGACTGGTACTTCGCCGAACGGGCCAAGCTCCAGGCCGCGTGAATCTCCAAAACCCCACGGGACGACTAATACTCGTTCCGTGGGGTACCCACTTTTTAAAAAATATAAAAAAGTTATAATAAAAATATGAAAAACAATAAAGATATCGAAATACTCGGCAACCCCGAAGGTTTTGAGGTGAAACAAATGATCACTCCGGCTACGGAGCTTTTGGATCCGGAGATGGAAGAGACCATAACCGAAGTAGCCGAAGAACTCGCAAAAGAAGAAGAGGAGATTATGACCATCAAGAAAGATATGTCCGACAGCGCAGTGAGTCATGGATTTCAAAAGGAAAAAGAAAAAAAATTAAAGAAAGCCGACGCTCTTCGCGGACTTGCCAGAGAGTTTATAAACGACAAGGTAAAAAATCCCAAGGGCAAAAATCCTAATTCCGTCCAGCTTAGGGAAATGGCCAAAAGAATCTCCGGCTAACCGGTAAAACTCTCGCTCCTTGTGGGAGTTTTTGTTTACCTGGAAAAAATCCCCGTTTTTAGATAGACTCTTAACGAGTGATATGTCGTTGTATCGGGCTATCGACCCTACATCGGTATCGCAATAGCTCTTTTGTAACCGCCGCTGTATCGGACCTTCGGTCCTCACATCGGCATCGCTCGAGAAATGTTTGCGGGTCTTGCCCTCAAACCTTCTCTCACTCGCCGATGTAGCTCAGTTGGTACCTGCCTGCCGCAGGCAGGGAGCAACGCTCCCGCCCTCCCACCTTTAAATATGCCAGTGTAGCTCAGCTGGTAGAGCAGTGCTTTCGTAAAGCAAAGGTCGCCGGTTCGACTCCGGCCACTGGCTCCAGCAAAAGGTGGGAGTGTGAATAAAGCGTGGGTCGTCGGTTCAACTCCGACCATCGGCTCTCAGGATTGCAGAGGAGGGGCAGAGCTTTTCCGCCAAGGGCGGATAAACTCCAAGCAAAGGTCCCCGGTTCAAATCCGGGAGGTGGCTCCAAGGGGTATAATATAACCATGAAAGAAATTAAGGACTACAAGGAATTGGAAGCAGAAGCCCGCCGATTGGGCGGGCGGCTTTGACTTAGTTAATAAGAGAGAAAGGATAGCTAAGCTGCAAGCAGAAATGGGTCATGCCGATTTTTGGTCTAGGCGCGAGGAAGCGGACCAAAAGATAAAAGAGATGGGGGAGCTGGACAGTCTGGTTTCAAGATATTCAGAAATTGAGATGAGCCTGGCTCAATTAAAACTCAATTATGACGAAAACATTTTTCATGAAGTTAAACGTAAATTTCGCGACCTCGAACTTCAGGAATTATTTAAGGGGCCTCATGATGCGCTTGCCGCGGCGATAACAATTTTCCCGGGAGCGGGAGGGGAGGACGCGGGCGATTGGGCGAAGATGCTTTTTGATATGTATGAAAGCTATGCCAAGCGGCGCGGTTGGAAAACTCGCGTTTTGGACGACAGCCCGAGAGGCAGAACCCTGGAAGTCGTGGGCGCTCATGCCTACGGATATCTGAAAAAGGAATCAGGCGTGCACCGGTTGGTTCGCATCTCTCCTTTCTCGCCCAAAAAACTGCGTCACACCTCCTTCGCGCTTGTGGAAGTTTTACCCGACCTTCCTCCTGTCGTGGCGGAAAAACTGGAAATTCCGGAAGGCGATTTAAAATATGAATTTACCCGCGCGGGAGGTCCCGGCGGGCAAAACGTTAATAAGGTAGAAACCGCCGTGCGGGTTACGCACATTCCGACAGGGCTTGTTTCGGGAAGCCGCGCGGAGCGGAGCCAGGCGCAAAACCGGGAAAAGGCGCTGAATCTTTTAAAAGCCAAACTTTTGCAAGTTATGGAGAAAAATCAGGTGGCAGAAATAAAAGAGCTCCGCGTGGACGTTAAGCCGGAGTGGGGGAACCAAATCCGCTCCTATGTCTTAAACCCGTACCAGATGGTTAAAGACCACCGCACGGAGGCGGAGACCGCCAAGGTGGACGAGGTTCTTGCCGGAGATTTGGATATGTTTATCGAGGCGGAGATAGAGGGTTTGAACCCCGCACCGAGCCGAGCGCCAGCCCTTTAATATTGGCGCGGATTACACGCAACTTAAGTTATTTCTAATAGATATCGATTTGATGTAATTTGCGATTTGGTCGGGCAACAAGCCAATCGCGCTCGGTCTGGTGACGGGGTTTGAAATCAATAGGCAAAGGAGTATCATAAAAATATACCAAGCGCACCTTGGTATTTATATCGTAATGATCACTTTTCAAAGCGTTTCCAAGCTCTACAACGGCGGCGCCCCTGCCCTGGAGGATGTCACTTTCAAGGTTAACCCCGGCGAATTCATCTGCCTTGTGGGTAAGTCCGGCGCCGGCAAAACCACCATAATTAAGCTTTTGACCGGAGAAGAAAAGCCCTCCAAAGGAAGGGTATTTTTCGGCCAATATGAGGTAAATAAGCTCGGACCCAAAGAGCTTCCGCCTTTCAGGCGGCACGTAGGCATAGTTTTCCAGGATTTCAAGCTACTGCCCATGAAAAATACCTATGAGAATGTCGCCTTTGCCCTTGAAGCGGCAGGCAGATCCCAGGAAGAAATTCAAGAACTTGTTCCGCAAGTTTTGGACATGGTCGGTCTTTCCGACAAACTCGGTAATTTCCCGCACGAATTATCCGGCGGAGAAAAACAGCGCGTAGCCATCGCGAGAGCCATGGTTCACCGGCCGGAGGTTATTATCGCCGACGAGCCGACCGGAAATCTGGACCCGTTCAATACCTGGGAGATTATCAATTTACTCCAGAAAATAAATCAGCTGGGCACCACGTTGATACTCGCGACTCACGACAAAGAAATAGTTAATAATCTGGATAAGCGCGTTGTGACCTTGGACCGCGGGAGAATAATCCGAGACGAAGAGAGAGGGAAATACATATTAGTATAAGTCTTAATTTCTAATATCTAATTTCCAAGTGGCAAAATTTGCTATCATTAATTTAGACATTGGAAATTATTAATTAGAGCTTAAATTCATGTTCACAATTCTTTCAAGAATTATTCACTACGGTTTTAAAAATTTTTGGCGTAATGGCCTTCTGTCTACGGCCATGACTGCCATCATGACTCTTTCGCTTTTGGTTTTCTCCGGGTTAATTCTCGCGAATGTGGCGACCGGGCAGATGATAACCTTTCTAAAAGACAAGATTGATATAAGCGTTTATTTCAAAAGCACGGCTCCGGAGGATGCCATTTTAAATATTAAGAGCATTTTGGAAGGAATGCCGGAAGTTAAGGTTGCGGATTATATTTCAAGCGACAAAGCGCTCGAAAACTTCAGAGCGGAACACGCCAATGACCCCACCATTCTCCAATCCCTGGATCAGCTCTCTGCCAATCCATTCGAGGCGACGCTGAACATAAAGGCCCATGAGCCCGGCCAATACGGAACGATAGACGAATACCTGAAGGCCGACGCGATTAGCCAATACGTGGATAAGGTGGATTTCGCGCAAAACCAGGTGGTCATAAGCAGGCTCACTTCAATAATAAACGGCGTAAACCGGGCGGGACTTATTCTCACCATAATTCTCACCCTTATCGCCGGACTCGTCGTATTCAACACCGTCCGTTTGGCGATATATTCCAACCGCGATGAGATAGGTGTCATGCGGCTGGTGGGCGCTTCAAATGTTTTCGTCCGCGGGCCGTACCTCGTGGAGGGAATAATCGGCGGATTTTTCTCGGCAATCATCAGTACCGTATTTATAGTTCTCTTAGTCGCTTCCATCCCGCTTATCTTCCCCGGGTCTTCCTATATCGACGTCTCTTTGCC
>JAVHQZ010000098.1:0-1850 GCA_036171415.1 Minisyncoccota bacterium
GCGGTATTTATAGTCAGACAATTCCTGGTTCAGCCGTTTTTGGTAAGCGGCGCGAGCATGTCGCCTAATTTTTCAAGCGGCGATTATCTTATGGTGGACGAGCTTACCTACCGCATCCGTCCGCCCGAGCGGGGAGAGGTGGTAGTCTTCCGCTACCCGAATGACCCTTCAACATTCTTTATCAAGCGCCTCATTGCCCTCCCAGGAGAGAGGATCGCCCTCGCCGATAATAAAATTACTATTTTTAACAGCGCGAATAAAGGCGGACTTCAACTTAAAGAAGCCTACCTTCCGGAAAATCTCGGAACACAGGGCGCTTTAGATGAGACCATGGGGCCGGGTGAATATTTTGTCATGGGGGATAACCGTCCCTATAGCTATGATTCCAGGAGTTGGGGCAAGCTCCCGGCAACGGACATCGTAGGCTTGGCCCGCATCCGCCTTTGGCCGGTAAACGACTTCGGAGTTCTCGGCGCCCCGCAATATTAGTTTGTAAAAGTTATGAATCCCGTTAGAAATCTTGAGCGTTAAACGGAAATCCTGTAGAGTATGCGAGACGTTACTTGTTCAAAAATAAATCAATCTATCACTCATAATTTCTAACGGGATGAAAAAGCCAGAAAAGAAGACGGTTCCGGACGCGCTTAAAACCCCGAAAGGCATGCACGATATTTTGCCATGGGAAGCGCCCTGGTGGGCGAAGGTTCATAAGGTCGCCGAGAAAATCGCCGGTTTTTACGGATTTATTAGAATAGAAACTCCGATTCTCGAGCAAGTCGGGCTCTTAGCCCGCGCGGTAGGTGAGGACACGGATATAGTCCAGAAAGAAATGTATACGCTTAAAACCAAAGGCGGCGATCTTTTGGCGCTGCGCCCGGAAGGAACCGCGCCGGTTGCCAGAGCCTTTTTGGAACACAGCCTCGGCAAGTCGGCTCCGCTTCAGAAGCTTTGGTACGAAGGCCCGATGTTCCGCTATGAAAATCCGCAAGCCGGCCGTTACCGGTCGTTTCACCAAATCGGTTTTGAAATAATCGGCGGACCGAACGACCCGATGTACGACGCCCAGATAATTTTGTCCATGCAGCGCCTGATCGAGGAGCTGAAGATAAAGAATATCCATCTCAAGATTAACTCTATCGGTTGCCGGGTTTGCAGACCGATCTATAAGCGCCAGTTGCAGGCTTACTACAAGCCCCACCTGAAGCAGCTTTGTTCGGACTGCAATCGCCGATATGAGACCAACCCCTTGCGTCTCTTGGATTGTAAAAACGAAAAGTGCCAGCCGTTTAAGGAGAAAGCCCCGAATTTTTTCGACAAGCTTTGCCTTACCTGCAGCACTCATCTCAAAACCGTCTTGGAATATCTGGACGAGCTTTCCATCTCCTATGCTTTGGACAACCAGCTTGTGCGCGGCTTGGACTATTACAGCCGGACGGTTTTTGAATTTTATGTTGATGTCGGCGCGGGCCTGAATGTCGGCGCGGTCGCGGGAGGGGGCAGATATGACTACTTAATAGAACTTTTGGGCGGCAGACCGACGCCCGGAGTCGGCGGAGCTTTAGGCGTGGAGCGGCTTATAGAAGTAATGAAGGCCCAAGGCGAGGAAATGCCGCCCAGGATTCCCAAAAAAGTTTTTATCATCCATGTCGGCGAGCAGGCCAAGAAGAAATCCTTGAACATTATTGAGGAATTGCGCCGCGCGGACATTTCCGTGACCGAAGCGCTAAGCCGGGAGTCTTTGAAGGCCCAGCTCAAGATGGCCGACCGCGAGGGAGCCAACCTGGCTCTGATACTCGGGCAAAAAGAAATTTTTGAGATCGCGGATTATGATGCTGCCCTCAAAAATTTCT
>JAVHQZ010000099.1:0-1848 GCA_036171415.1 Minisyncoccota bacterium
ATTCCCGGACAAAAGCACTTTCGGGACTTTCAGGGTCTTTTTACCGAACTTAATCTCCTCGGGGCGGGTATAAGTCGGGAAGGAGCCGTTAATCTCTTCCAAAGACTCGTATTTACCCAGAAACCCGGGCAAGAACCGCGCCACGGATTCACTTAGAACCAAGGCGGGCAACTCCCCTCCCGAAAGCACGAAGTCGCCGATAGAGACTTCTTCGTCCACCAAATTCTCCGCCACCCGCTCATCCACGCCTTCATACCGCCCGCAAACAAGAACTAGCCTCTCATATTTGAAAAACTTTCTTGCCGTCCCCGCATCCAGCTTTTTACCGCGCAAAGAAAAAAGGATTGTCCGGCTCTTTTTCTTTTTCGGCAAACTCTTTAACGCCTTATAAATCGGCTCAAACTTTAAAACCATTCCCGGTCCCCCGCCGAACGGCCGGTCATCTATCTTTTTATGCTTGCCCGTAGCGAACTTCCTCAAATCAACCATTTTAAACTTCAAAAGCTTTTTCTCTATGGCGCGCTTAAAAAGCGACTCCTTCAGATAGGAGTCAAAAATATCCGGAAACGCTGTGAGTATTATTATTTCCATTCTTTTGTTTGGTCTCGTTATAGAGACCAAAGATTATTATTCGGTATTACCGGGTTCGATATCTTTATTTTCCGGAGCTTCCTGAAGCATTGCCGGTGACATCGCTTCGCTAATCATTTTCCTCGCCAGATCCACATCCACCTTCGGCGATTCCACCTCCTCGCGTTTTTTGTGCGGTTCCTGGGGCAAAAGCGCGGTTAAAGACATGGTCGGTTTTTTTAATTCCGCCGGCTGGCGAATCGGTTCCACTTTTATGGGCTGGCTTGGTGCCGAAAGCGGAGGTTTGTACTCCTTCGGCGCGGCAACAGGCCGGAGATATTCCTGTCTCACTTCTCCCTTCGGATGCATCTCTTCCGTATGCATGGCTGGGTTTCTGTTCTCCGGATGAGGCGTGGGGCGCGGATAATCGGAACGAGTGTCTTTTTTGACGGGCATCCTCGCCTGATTCATCACTTCGCTCCAAACGTTAACCTCCGCTTCCACCGCGTAGCGGGGCTTGGCGTAACGCTTCCGGGAAGCGTTGATAACCTCTTCTTCGGTCGCGGCATCAAATTGAGTTTTGACAGGCGGGAGCGTGTCACCGGAAAAAGGCCTTGAACCTACGCCATCTACCATAAGCTTCAGATAAATTTTCCGGTTCGGGAGGTTTACCATGTCCTGGGGCGTGAATTCCGGCTCCAGCTCCTTCGCCAAAAAATCCGCGTCCGCCGCGCCGACGCGCATAATCATCTGCGTCCCGACGTTGCCGAAAATCGCGTCCCGGACCTTGGTTGAAGTATCGGTCACCAGCTGACCGACATATTGATGAGCCATGGTGAGACACAGGCGGTATTTACGCGCTTCCGACAATATATTCGCGAAAGAATCCGTAGCAAAGTTTTGGAATTCGTCGACATAAAGATAGAAGTCCACGCGCTCGTCTTCCGGTATGCGGATTCTATCCATCGCGGAAAGCTGGAGCTTCGTAATTACCATCGCGCCCAAAAGCGCGGAGTTGTCTTCGCCGATGCGCCCCTTGGACACGTTAACTAAGAGAATTTTCCCGGTGTTCATTATTTCAAAAAAATCCACCGTGCTCTTCGCCTGCCCGACGATATTGCGGATAAGCGACGTCGAAAGGAATTGGCCTACTTTGTTTTGGATAGGCGCGATAGCTTCGTTCATATACTGGTCTTTCCACGCCTCGTACTCGGTAACCCAGAAAGCCTTTACTATCGGGTCTTCAATATTGGACACCACCTTAAGGCGAAACTCTTT
>JAVHQZ010000100.1:0-4740 GCA_036171415.1 Minisyncoccota bacterium
GCCGCCTCCACGATTCCGCCCACGGCAACCATTATGTCCTTGCAAAGAAGCGACTCAATCGTCAGATATACCTGATAGTCGTTATAGAGATAGACCATGAACTCTATATATTGCATTTGGTAGGCAATATTTTCGCGTACCCCGATGTCTTCAATAAACGCCCACTGGTCTTTATAAAACGCAGCGGTATGCGGATGCCTCTCTTTTCCAAATAGAGGTTTTTTGTCGGAATTATCTTTTCGCTTATCGTCTTTATCGCTTACGGATTTTTTGAGAAGTTCCATGCACGTTTATGCTACCACCGCCCACCGCCCCGCACAAAACCCCGCTCCTCACTCCCACTTCATTCGCTCATTCGCGCGAATGAGCGAATGAAGGAAGAAAAACAGTTAGAGGTTAGAGGATCGAGATAATCGCGCGAGCGGCTGCCGGCTGCGCCACCGGATGAGCCAACCGGTAATACATCTGCGAACTCCTTTGGTCCTTATTTAAAATATCCACAGCTGCGAGAAGCCCCAAATGTTTTGAGGTCGCTTTAAACGAAAGTTTGATCGCGCCGGCGATGTCCCCCACGCTCGCCTCCCGCTCCTTTTTTAGATAACCGATAATGGCAAGCCGCCTCCGGTTCGCCAACGCCTTGAGAGTCCGCTCAAGTTTCACCATAAATATATTATATAATTTCCGCCTCCTTATTCGCCTATTCGCTCGAATTAGGGAAGGGAGAATTATCTTATTCCCACAGCAATGCCCTATTTGCCGCCAAACCCTCCGGGGCGAGAATGTCGCACATGAGTCCCGTGTCGTAAGAGGTTTTAAAATATTGCTCTATAACCGGAAAGTGACGGGAAGATAACCGAGAGGCGACGACAATTTGTTTTTTCCGTTTCCACATCTCATCAAATAACCGGATTACTGTATTTTGCTCCACGTCCTTGTCCAAGAGAGCGTCAAAGCCGTCTATTATCAGAAAATCGCACTTTAGATACTCAAGATAAAAATTAGTTACTTTATGTTTTTTTATCGCATAGACAACATCGGCGGCAAACTTTGTGCCGCTCGTATAATGCAAATTAATATCATCGCGTTCTTTGTTGATAGCGTTCCCTATCGCATGCAAGAGGTGGGTTTTCCCGGAATCTATTTCTCCGCAAAAGAAAAAAGGATTATATCTTGTCCCAATCTCGCGAACGATTGCTTGCGCCGCACCAAAAGCCATCTCGTTATAGGGCGTCGTAATAAAATTCTCGAACGTATAATCGGGCTCAAACCTATTTGTCATTACCTCCGTCATTGCTTCCAGTGTACATCGTCCCTGACGCGATTTGAATCCCCAATTTAGTTAAAATACCCTCCCGCGAGTACCCGGGACTTGGCTCTCCTAAGAGCCATCGCCAGGGCCACCGAAGTGGCCAAACCGGCAAAGCTTCGCGTATATCGGACGGCGTAGGCGCAGAGTCTTCCTGCCTGCCGGCAGGCAGGCATAATCCCCGCGGGTCGCTTGCCCACTTTCCCTGGGGTCGGGTTCACTTCTTCCTGCGAGAAATGTCCCTGCGCCTCGCCCCGCCGCCCTGCGGGTTCCAAGCCGGCGGTGCTCCGGATGCCCGCCAGAGGAAAGGGGCTTCGCTCCTGGGGCAAACAAAACATTAAGCTTTTAGCCCTTATTCGCGCGAATGGGCGAATAAGAAAATTTTACTCATTTCCGAAGTGGCCCCATCTTGAACGCTTGGCATAGATGGGGCGCTTCAGGTCTAAAAGCTTGGCTATTCCAAGAGGGGTGAGGTCGTAACCCGTAATTGCTCGGTCGACCCCGTCGACCGTAGCAATGGCCATAACGGGCCCCGGAATGCCGATGGCGTAAGCCAACTTGGTGCGCACCTCTTTCGCCTTATATTTTTTTAGATAATCCACGGCGATACGGCGAGCCATATACGCCCCGCTCCGGTCCACCTTGGTCGGGTCTTTGCCCGAGAAACTCCCACCGCCGATGGAAACCTCCGGGCCGTAGTTATCCACCACGAGTTTGCGCCCCGAGAGGCCCGAGTCCGCGTCAAATCCGCCCTGGGTCCATTCCCCCGCCGGATTTATAAGATACCTCTTGGCCTTAATGATTTTCCGCACTAGTTTCTCAAGCTCCACCGATTTCGTATTCTGAAAACTCGCGACCACGGTCGTTGGCTTTCCGTTTTCTATCGTCACCTGGGTTTTGCCGTCATACGGATATACGCCGTAAATCTTTTTGCACAATTCCCTAGCGAGCTCGTATTCAAGCGGCATGAATGTTGCCGTGTCGGCGCAGGCGTAGCCGTTCATAATTCCCTGATCCCCCGCCCCGCCGGTATCCACGCCCGCCGATATAAACGGACTTTGCTTGGCGATATTCACAATCACCTTGTACCCATCCCCCACAATTTTCTTCACAATCCGCGCATAGTCCACATTCCCTCTGGTATCTTCTAAGATACCAGAGGAATCTGCTGCCCCCCGCATAGTTACCTCGCCGTTTAGCGTTATGAGCCCGTGCCCGCCCATCACCTCCACCGCCACGCGCGCGTTTTTATCTTTCCTCAAACACTCGTCCAAAATGGAGTCGGCGATAAAGTCGCAAATCTTATCCGGATGCCCCGGCGAAACGAACTCGCAAGTCTTAACCCCGATAGAAACTTTTCGCAATCTTTTTGTATTCATTTTTTATTTTAATAATTTAAGTCGGCTTATTTATCTTTTCCTCCCGTCGATTCCACGCCGATTGCGGTTTCTAACGGGGCAAGTTTTATTTTATTCATGTTTATTTTTTAATTAATTTTCTCCCCTTCCCGGCAAACACAACCATTTGCCAAGCTTTACAAATGGTTGTGTTTGGAGCCGACTTGGACGCCAAAACAACAAAAAATCTCCACGCGTGTGGAGAAAGTGTCGATCCGCCTGCATCACCTTTCGGCGAGACAAGCCATCATCTCTCCCTCGCGGGTTGGACTTGGCACCGTATCTTTCGATTGGTTGCCGGCGGTTCATAGGGCCAAATCCCTCCCCGCACTCTTGATATTGGAACCTGCTTAGCCAGGCTCTACTGCTATTCAATTGTAAATTCACTATACCGCAAAAGGGTCGATTGTCCACTTCCCTTGGGGCAGATAATTTAATAAAGATAAAAAAAGGCCCTGTGGATATCTTTTGACACACAAGCGCTCGTCTGGTATATTACTGTTATCACCACGAAAAAGACCCCTATGCGGTTCCGTCCGCATCGGGGGCTTTTTCTTTTTAGGGCCTTTATTCTAGGTGTTTTTTAACCTGATTAAGGTAGGTAACCGGAACTCCAAGTTTCTTTATCAAAATTGAGCACTTCTTTTCAATAGCCGGAGATAATACCACCTCCAATTTACCGCCGTCATTCAAGAATTTTATCAAGCTGGCATAATCTCCGTCGCTCGAAACAATAACCGCTTTTTAGAATTTATTTTCGTAATAATCACGCGTCGTCGCCAAAACTAAATCTGCATCGCAATTCCCTTTTGGTTTACCATCTCCGTCGTAAATCACTTCTTTAAATACCAGGGTATAGCCGGATTCCTGTAGGCGCGTATAAAGATTCTTATTTTCTGGCATCATACCGATAAATAAATATGCCAACCTTACTCCATATTTTTCCGAGAGCCAAATCCTAAAACGCTTGTAATCCAATTTCCATTTCTGAGACCCTATCCCCTTATGCAGATTGGCGGCGTCTATGTACGCAATGTTGGATTGTTCCCTCTTCATCGATTTATGCATCAATTTTACCACCATCAAAAAAACCTACACAAAGCAGTATTTTAAAAGTTTTTCTTTAAGAACGTGGCGAAGCCCGCCATTTCCTTTTGATAAACCGGTAAGACTGATCTTTCCTTTTTTGTCGGGGCAACCTTCGTTACCGCCTTACCCTGTGCAATCTTTTCAGCTCGCTTATTCATAGCCTTCTTCCAGGCTAAGAATCCCTTTCCGCTGTATAGCCAAAATCCCGCCTTCCCTTTATATATTTTGATTCTCGCAGATTCTTTCGGCTTATGCTCCTTATAAAACTCTCTGATTAGCTTCTCGACGCGGAAGCGCGAACCGCGGAAAGTCACATAGGGAAACGGCGAGCCTTTGATAGCGTGGCCGGAACAGGAAATAGAAGTTTTAATTCCCGACAAATTCAGCGCAACAACAAGATTCAAAATCTTCTTATCTATTCCGCCCCACTCGTCTTTTACGCTCCCCAGTTGTTTAAGTTTTTTATCCCAAGCATAGCCCATGTTTAATAAATTATAGTTGGCTTCCCTGCAAATAAAAAATAAGTTAGCTTGACATATTTCCGATTATCGGGTACACTATGCCTAGTAGTTTGTAGCCCGTTCAACCTCAAAAGGAGAAAGTATGAAAGACGAAATCGCTCCCGCCCTCCCCTTCCGCCCCGCCACGAACCCCGTCCTCGACCGCCTGTCGGAGGCCGTGAAGGCGGGCCTGAACCCGCTCTTCATTTCCCCGAACGGAAAGGACCTCTGCGTTCTCTGCTACAGGGAAACCGAGTACGACTGGGACACTCCGGTCGAACGGAGGTACGGCTACACGGACGGAGGTCAGCTCTGCAAGCAGTGCCGCACCACGTTCGCCTGAAGCCGCTCCCCGCCAACGCATAAGCCGCCCCGACAACCGGGCGGCTTTTTCTATTCCCGGAAAAGGCTAACCGAAAATTTCTCCGGACAACTCGCTCACACCTAT
>JAVHQZ010000100.1:4840-8452 GCA_036171415.1 Minisyncoccota bacterium
GCATAGGCGTATCCGTAGCCGGGCAGGTCAACCAAATAAAACTTTTTGTTTATCAAAAACAAGTTTATAGCGCGGGTGTACCCCGGAAAATGGCTTGTTCTGGCGAGCGCCTTCTGGCCGACCAGAGAATTGATAACGCTAGACTTGCCGACGTTAGAACGCCCAATGAAGGCAATCTGGGGGGTGCCGTCGCTTAAGGTCTCATCGGGGCCGACCAGGGTTTTTAGAAAAGTCGCAGAGGTAATTTTCATCGTTAAAACAAGCTTACCAAAGCCAAGGGATAAAGGATACTTTAACGAATGCCGGTATCGCAAGAAATATCCACGCTTACAATTTTATTGGCGATTACGGTTGCCTCCGTTTTATTACACCGGGGCAAAAAACCGCCGTCTTGGGGTCCGGCCTTAAACGTATATAGTCCCGGAGCCAGGTCTGCATGAAAACTTCCGGTTGCGTCGGAAATAGTGCTCTTCGCCAAAGCCCCGCCGGCTTTCGGGCTTATATCAACCTTCGCGTTTTTATACGGCGTATCGGCGCAATTCGGATCCGGCGGGTTTTTTTCAACCGGGCAAATCGGCCCCAGGTGAAGATAGCCGGCGACGCTGCCCAAACCTCCAACCACCGGAAAGGGCGAGACTGTAACCGCCGCGCTATTTTCCGTAGCGCCGAAAAGCGAGAAAATATAGCCGCCCGAACTGATACTCCTGTTATTAACCGTGCCGAGGCGTAACTCCTCGGAAGACGTAGCGAATTTTCCTTTCGTCGCGGAAAAAACGGCGGCAAGCTCCCCTATCCAAACACACTGGACACCGGCCTTGCACCTTGAATCATTAATCTGATTGAGGCTCAACACCAAGCCGTCCGGAAAAATAATTTTTCCGTTTACACTCACGGTGTTCACCTTGCTGAACGCGCCCAAAACGCAATTGCCGTCTTGTCCGCAGGCGCCGTTATTAGGAATGGAACCGGCTTTGTTTCTGATAAGAAAATAACCTCCGGAAAAAATCAATATCCCGGCGACCACGAGTAAAATATTTAAAACCAGATTTCCTTTTTTATCCATTAAAACAGCAATCTATATATAACGATTATGAGCGCGATAACCAAAAGCGCGTGAATGAGCTTGCCGCCGACTTTAAAACTAAATCCCAGGAGCCAAAGTACGAACAGGACTCCGATAATTGTCCAAAGCATATTTTTATTTTTTAGTTATTGAGCTTCAACCTTTGCGTTACCAAAGCGTGATAATCAAAGTCATTACTACTATAGAGACGAGCTGATAGATGAGGTTAAAGGAATAAAGCTTCCTCGACCCGCCTTCCCAAAGGAAATTTCCCGCGAGAGTTGTGGAGACAAAGGCTATCCAAACCACGAGCGCCATTGTAAGGGCGCTGGCCAAATCGAACGCAATCCCCGAGGCTCCCAATACATACGCCAAACCCCAGGCGAAAATCACTGTATTTATAAAACCCCAGACCATAGCGGCCGTTGGCTTTAGCGCTCCCGGCTTCATTGAAGCCTCTTTCATACCCTCCTTGGTGAAACCCACGAGCTCCATCCATTTCTTCTGAAACAGCACTCCGTGCCAAAGCCAGCCAAGCAGATAGCTCACGACCGCGGCGACCAGGACCGACGTATAGTTCATGTAAACTCCGAACATTTTTTATATTAATTTGGTTTATATTATTTTGTCCCGCCAAGGAGGCGGGATTAAGACTTTTTAGAAGTATAACAAACCAACCTTTTGCCGGGCTACTTAGAATTCCTCGCAAAAGTTTCCAGGGCCTCAATCTGCGCGTCGTCCAAATGCGCCCCGGGACGCTTGGATTTTATAAACTCAAAGGCTTTGGCAGGCGTCATGCCCTTTGCCTTAATAAAATAGGCGGCAATCAGAGTGCTCGAACGGCCATGGCCCTTTTGGCAGTGCACATAAACTTTCTTTTTTTGGGAAACAAGTTTTTCCAAGGAAGCGACCCCGAAGGAAAGCTTTTCCGGCGCGAGCGGGAAATGATCCGGCGTCGGGAGCCAAACGTATACCTCCACGCCGAACGGCTGGTCAATCTTCTCTTCTTCAAGTGAAATATCCGCGGTAATCCCCTCCTTTTTAAGAACCTCCGAAAGGCCCATGGTGCAGCATTGGTTCGTACCCATATAGATACCGTCATCTATATAGTCGTAGTTCAGATTGGACGGAGGCGCAAGATGTTTATGAAATACCCGGTGTATGCTGAAAAATCTTTGTAAGAAATTCATGGGAATTAGGTCTTGGATAAATTATAGCAATAAAAAACCGCCTTGTATCATGGGGCGGTTTTTCTTTTCGCCTATCCGAAATGCACTCCCAGATAATACGGCCAAACGATTATGGCCAGTACTCCGCTCCAGAAGGAGAGATGTAGGTAGCCGAGGGTGAAAAGCCACCCGATTGCCCACAGAAAACAGGACCCTCCGCCCTTGCCGTGTCCGCACCACATTTTTTCCATCCCGTTAGAAATTATGTTTGATAATTTATTTACTCGGAAAACAGCTTCGACTTTGGCTATTTCCCATTATTTATCCCGCTAGCACTCAATATTTCTAACGGGATCCATCATATTTTTATTTGGACCTTTTAATTCCTGCACTTTTATTATACAAAAAACGCTCCGACCGAAGTCGAAGCGTTTTTTAGGTGACTCGCGGGTTTAGACGCGGGTAACGTTCTCAGCGGCCGGGCCCTTTTCGCCCGTGGTGTTGACGTCAAAGGTGACTTTATCGCCGACCTTCAAAGCGTCGAACTCAACGCCCTTCAATGAATTCTTGTGGAAAAAGAGGTCCTTCGCTTCGCCTTCGCGAGCAATGAATCCAAAACCACGTTCGTTCAAAGTTTTGATTGTTCCGTTCATTTGATTGCTTTTATATTGATTTCTACTTGAAACTCGACTACATTCCCGTGCCCTAGTAGCACGCCAAGACTATACGCCATAAAAAGCGATTTGTCCAGATTAAAAAATAACTAGGTTAGACGGTAGTGGGAACCAATCTGCCGTAAATTTCGGTCACGAATTTCCGAAGAGTTTCCCGCTTTTTCCAGAACGAATTGCTTTCGGAAACATCGTTATCCCGGATTTTGTTCAACTCTATAATTACCGCGTAGCGGGCGTGGCCCAGGTCGGCATCGGATTTGCTTTTGGCATCTTTCAATCCCTGATGAATTACTTTCAGATAATTGTATTTGGTGGGAATCTTTAGTTCCAGGTTTGCCCCGGATTTGGACAAGAGAATCTTTACGAGAGACGAGTCCGATTCAATGTGGTCGATAAAGTCATGGATGGCGACAAAGAAATCAAAACTCGCGGGAGTTTTCAAAACTTTTTGGTACTTCTTATCCAAATCTGCTTTTGTCTTGCCTTTTAGTGCCATTGGCCACATTCTACCATAACTTTTCCACTTTTGCAAGGATTCCGCCTTCTTGTTTGCGAGGGACGGACTTCCCTTTCTTCCTGCGGAAAGGATGCCTGCGGTCCCTGCCCGCCGACAGGCAGGTCACGGTTTTGACCCTCCCCCTCCGGGCTCGGGACCAAGCTCAAAACCGCTCCGACAGCCCCTCGGCAAACGAGAGGGCTCCATGTG
>JAVHQZ010000101.1:0-8280 GCA_036171415.1 Minisyncoccota bacterium
TATTTCTTGCCTGACCCGCAGGGGCAGGGGTCGTTCCGGCCGACTTCTTGGCTCCCCGAAGCCGGGATAAACTTGGCCGTATTAATTTCTTTTTTCGGCGTCTCTTTCTCCCCCGCTTTCGGCAGCTTGAAGATATTCATAAAGAGCCAGCCGTTGAAGTTATCCCAAAATCCTTGGTATAGCTTGTGAGCCTCATGCCTGTATTCCACGAGCGGGTCGCGCTGGCCGTAAGCCCGTAAGCCAATGGATTCCGAAAGAGCGTCCAAATCCTCCAGGTGGTTCATCCAAAGCATGTCCAGAAGTCCTATGAGCTGATTTAACGCCAACGGATTTCTGCCTGCCTCTTCCGAACGCTTTTTGGTTATTTCCATGAGCGATTCAAGACTCGTATCTTCCGGATACGGATTTTCTTTGTCCACCAATCCGGCATCTCCCAGGAATTTTTTGAGGTCGGGCTTTTCCGCTTCCGCCGGCAAATCTTCCGTCTGAAATTGCGGATAGGTTTTTGTGAGATAATCCCCCGCGGCCTCAAAAATAATTCTACCGAGCTCTTCCTGGCTCATACTTTGAAGAAGCTCCTGGCGGCGCTTGTAAACCGCGGCCCGCTGTTTGTTTAAAACATCGTCGTAGTCCAATAAGTGTTTGCGCATATCAAAGTTCGCCCCTTCTACTTTAGACTGGGCTTCCTTGACCGCCCGCGAGACCATCGGCATATCTATCGGCTCATCATCCGGAAGATTGAACCGGTCCATGAGCGACTTTATCCGGTCCCCGCCGAAAATACGCATTAGGTCGTCCTCAAGCGAAAGATAGAATTGCGATTCCCCCGGGTCGCCTTGCCTGCCGGAGCGCCCACGGAGCTGATTGTCTATGCGCCTGGCCTCGTGACGCTCCGTACCGATTACATACAAACCGCCCAATTCTTTTATTTTTTGCGCCTCCTCTTTGGTCGCCGGGTTGCCGCCTAAAATTATGTCCACGCCGCGGCCGGCCATGTTTGTGGCGACGGTTACCGATTTCGGTTTTCCGGCTTGGGCGACAATCGCGCCTTCCCGTTCGTTATTTTTCGCGTTCAAAACTTCGTGCGGAACATTGGCCCGGGAAAGCAGGGTGTCTAAAAGTTCATTCTTGGCGATGGAAGTCGTACCGACCAAAACCGGCTGGCCCTTTTCATATCTGGCTTTTATGTCTTCCACTACCGCGTTCCATTTTGCCGCGGCCGTTTTATATATTTGGTCCGACGCGTCACGCCTTACTACCGGACGGTTCGGCGGAATACTCATCACCTCTAGTTTATAAACCTTAGCGAATTCCTCCGCGGAGGTCTGCGCGGTTCCGGTCATGCCGGAAATCTTTTTGTACATGCGAAAATAATTCTGGATAGAAATTTTCCCGTAAGTTTTGGACTCCTGCTCTACGTTAACTCCCTCTTTCGCCTCGATCGCCTGGTGCAATCCCCCGTTGTAGCGCCGGCCGAAAAGCATGCGTCCGGTGAATTCGTCCACAATAACAATTTTGCCGTCTTTGATAACGTATTCTTTGTCCTTATGGAAGAGCGCCTTAGCCTTAAGGCTTTCTTCCAGATAGTGAACCAGGCGGAGATTCTCCGGAGAATAAAGATTGCCCACGCCGAGCATTTTTTCAATCTTCTCTATGCCGGATTCAACAATCGTCGCACTCCTTCTTTTTTCGTCCACATCGTAGTCCTTCACCGGCTCCAGGCTCTGAACCAACCTAGCGAAGGTTTTGTAATACTGGCTGGATTCCGTGTCAGGAGCAGAAATAATAAGCGGAGTACGCGCTTCGTCTATCAGGATGGAGTCTACTTCATCAATTATCGCGAAGTTGTGGCTCCTCTGAACCTGATCTTCCAGCCGGTAAGCAAGGTTGTCGCGGAGATGGTCAAAGCCAAATTCGTGATTGGTTCCGTAGGTTATATCCGCGAGATATGCCTCTCTTCTCGTGGCTGGGCGTAAAAATTCGGACTGCACCCGAAAGTTCCCGGTGGTATCTTCCTCCTTGTCTATTAGCGCCTGGGCATCTTCGGAAACCTTGAATTCCGGGTCATACATATACGCGGCGTTCGGCACCAGGCAGGAAACGGTCATGCCTAAAGCCCTGTAAATTTGGCCCATCCAAACCGCGTCGCGCCGGGCCAAATATTCGTTCACGGTTACCAAGTGAGAGCCTTCTCCTTTTAAGGTATTGAAATAAGCCGGGGCAACCGCGGAAAGAGTTTTTCCTTCCCCGGTCATCATCTCCGCTACGGCGCCCCGGTAAAGAACCAATCCGCCGATAAGCTGAACATCATAAGGCCTCTGTCCGAGCGTGCGCCGGGCAGCTTCCCGAACCAAGGCAAAAGCGCGCGGGAGAATATATTTGTCCTCTTCTCCCTCTTTCGCCCGCTCCCGCAACTTTAGGCTCTCGCTTTTAAGTGCCTCGTCGGTCAGCTTTTTTATTTCCGGTTCCAACGCGTTTATTTCGCCGACCGTAAAATCAAACTCCGCGAGAGCGTTTCGCTCAAACATTTTTTTTAAGAATTCGAGCATATGAATTTAATGATTAATGTCTAATTTCTAATAAACTTTCCGACTATAAATCCCATTTCTTTTAGAAATTGGATATTGGAAATTGAATATCTATTTACTTTTTCCACGCTCCTCTAACTTCAGGTCCTTAAATTTTTCGAGCGCCCGATAAAGGGTGTCCTTGGCCATGTCTATGGCCGCATAGAGGTCGGCTTCGGTTTCGTCCACCTGAAAGGTTTTCCCGGGGATATGGAGATTGGCTCTGGCCTCGTAAACGTTCCCCTTTTGATGGTGCCGGGTGGTGCAAGCAAGTTCCACGTGAAGGTCCGCGGTGCCTTCCGGATCCAGATGGATAAGCATCTTTTCGAGCATCCGGAACTTCTGGTCGGCGTAGGCTTCGAGGCTCGGCGTCGATTCTAAATTCGCGAATTTAAGCTTTATATTCATGTATCCAGGTTACCTCAAAGTAAGACTTTTTTCAAAGATTTACCCCAAATTTCATGGGAAATATAGGTAAAATTGAGGTTTAAGAGATACTTGACTTTTATATAGAATAGTGCTATAATTTCCCCAGAAACTTGCGATGGGATTTGGTTCCGCAGTTATGGGGGCAATACAGATTTACCTACCAGTAGGCAGGTTTTCCCCCTTTACTGCGGAACTAAACACAACGACTGCTCTACAAGAGCAAAAACAGGAGAATACAATGTTCACTCTTCAGGTCTCGAATCTCGCAGCGCTGCTGTTCTCCCTCATTGTCGGCATCCCGCTAACCATCGCCCTAACCAATACTCTCCTCGGCATCGACATGGGGAGATACCCGCTTTGGAAGCGGTTGGCCCATGGGCTGGTATACATCATGAGCGGCGCAGTCATCTGCATCCTCGTCGCGCGGGTCCTGCCGCACTAATGCTCTCGTCCCGTCCTATACGCATTTGCGCCGGACGGGGCTTTTTTTATCCCGTAGTAGAACTTTGGGTAGCGCCTACGGCGCAACCACAGAATCGCCCAAAGTTTCACTACGGGATTTATTTCAGAAACCCACAAACTCAACTTCCGGCTCCAATATCACGCCAAATTTAGCTCCTACTTCTTCTTTTATCAAATCAATCAACACTAAAACATCTTTGGCGGTTGCCCCGCCGGTGTTAACAATAAAGTTGGCGTGACGCTCGGAAACCTGCGCTCCGCCTACCTTTTTACCTTTTAATCCGCTCTGGGAAATAAGTACCGCGGCGGGAATAAGCGGAAGCGGGTCGTTTTTTACGTGAGTCTTCAATTCCTCAGTAAGTCCTTTCCTAAATTTATCAGTTGGAATATTTTTAAAAATACTTCCGATATTCGGTAGGTTGAGCGGCTGGCGCGCCTTACGATATTCAATTTTCTCGTTCACTAACGCCGAAATTTTTTCTTTTTCTCCGGGCACGAGCGATAAAACTGCTTCCAAAATAATTTCTTTGGGGCCTTTCTTAAAAATACTATTCCTATAGCCGAAAACGCATTCAGCGTTGTCTCTTCCCAGAATTTCATAGGTACCGCAATCCAAGCTGTGAACCATTGAGACTAAATCTTTTATTTCTCCTCCGAAACAACCCGCGTTCCCGCGAATCGCTCCGCCTAGAGTTCCGGGCAATCCCCCGGCCCACTCCAGGCCGCTTAAATTATTTTCCGCGGCGAAGTCTAGAAGCTTGTCCATGGATACTCCTGCTCCGGCAAAAATATCGGTCCCTTCAGCTCTTATAAAATCAATCTCTGGTTTTACCACTAATCCATTAAACCCGTTATCCGAGATAAGCAGGTTGGTTCCTCCACCCAGGATAAATACAGGCACTCCGGCCTCGTTTGCCTTCCGGATGGCCCCGCTCAATTCCTTCACGGATTTTGCCTTAAAAAAATACCGCGCCTCCCCTCCAATCTTGAAATTGGAAAAGGATTTAAGCGGAACGTTTTCTTTAAATATTATTTTCTTCTCCACCTAATCGGCCGCAGGCACTGAGGCCCAAAATGGACCCCGAAGGTGACCTCTCCCGCAAATCTCCGCAAGGGTAGATTTGCGCGATCCCGCCTGCCTGCCGGTAGGCAGGTCTGTCCCCAGCGGAGATAACGGGATCCTCGCCAACTGCACCCGCTCACTGTGCCGAATAAACTCAGCTAGCTCGCGGACAGTTGCGGGACATCTGTTTACCTACCTGTCCAAAATGGACTCGGAAGGTGACCTCCATCTGTTTGTTTTGGATGAATGAGTGCTCTCTCCGAGTCCATTTTGGACGCGTCCGAGCGTGCAGATGAATGAGTGCTCTCTCAGGGTCCATTTTAGGTCCCATTACAGAGCTCCCGCGGCCGATTAGAAGGACAAGGTACGCTTTTATTTTAGCAGACTATCCGAAAGCCGCTACTCATACCTTAATGCTTCGATTGGGCTCTTTCTGGCTGCCTCACGCGCCGGGTATATGCCAAAAACTATTCCGGTGAGCGATGATACCGCCGCCGCGATAACTACCGCGGAAATGGGCATGCTGAAAACCCAATCCGGACTCACAAATTTATTAAGTACTATGGAAATAAGGAAGCTAAAAGTAACACCTATAAATACTCCGATTAAGCCGCCGATAGAAGTGAGCATTACGGATTCAAATAAGAATTGTTTCATTATGTCGGAATTCGTCGCACCGATTGATTTCCGGAGCCCTATTTCACGGGTACGCTCAATAACCGACACGAGCATTATGTTCATGACGCCTATGCCGCCAACAATAAGGGAAATAACCGCGATAGCGGTAAGAAACGCCGTCATTGCTCCGGTGATACTGCCCAAAAGTGCCAACTCGTCTTCCATGCTCCGGACCGTAAAATCATCTTTGTCGGGATTTGTAATTCGATGGGTCTGCCTCAGCACGGAAATCACCCTGGAAGTAGCGAACTCCATATTATACGCGTCGTTTGCCTTAATGGTCAGCCAGTTAAAATAATTTATTCCCAAAATCTGCTTTTGAGCCAAACTTATCGGAATTATTATCATATTGTCCTGGTCCGCGCCGCCGGGGCCGATTCCTTTTTTCTCCGCCACCCCGACAACCCTAAGCGAAGCGCTATCCAGACGAATGCTTTTCCCGATAGGATTTATATCACCGAACAATGTTTTGGCGATTGTCGGCCCGATGACCGCTACCTGATTCATCGATGCTACGTCCTCGGGCGTGAACGCGTAACCCTTGTCCATAGCCACATCTCTAACGGCAAAATAGTTCGCAGTAGCACCGGTATAACTGATGCTGGTGTCGTTGCTCTGGTACACAACCCTGCCTTGTCCGTTGACCTGGGAAACCACGTCTATAATTGACGGCTCTCTTTCCAATGCATTGACGTCTCCCTGGGCTAAAGTTTTTATAATTACCCCGAAGGCACTGGCCGGAGCGGAAAATTTTGAGCCGTGCGAGCCCCCCGGGATTACAAATATAAGATTCGAACCGATTCCCTTAACCTGCCCGATAATATACTGTTGGGCAGAATCGCCGATAGACATAAGCATGATGACCGAGGAGATGCCTATGACTATGCCCAAAACGGTCAAGAAGGAACGCAGTTTTCCGTGGCGGACACTGGAATATGAAGTTTTGACGGTATCTCTGAAGCGCATATTTATTTTAGTAATCCGTCTTGGCCTCTCCGCCTTTTTTGAATCCGCTCGTCGGACTCGAGCTTGCCGTCTTTCATTTTGAGCAATCTTTCCGCAAATTGCGCGGTGTACGTTTCGTGGGTTACCAAAATTATGGTGCGGCCCTCGTTGTTCAACTTATTGAAAATTTCCATAATTTGCGCGCCGGATTTGGAGTCCAAATTTCCGGTCGGTTCGTCGGCAAAAATTATGTCGGGGCTGTTTACGAGAGCCCGGGCTATGGCGACACGCTGCTTTTCTCCTCCGGAAAGACGCGAAGTGTCGACAAGCAATTTTTCCGACAACCCAACCGAAGAAACCGCGTTTTTAATCATTTCGTCGTGCTTCGCTATAGGAACATCGGAATACAAAAGCGGCAACTCAACGTTCTCATAAACGCTGAGCCTTCCCAAAAGGTTAAAGGCCTGGAAAACGAAACCCATGCTTTCGTTCCGGATTCTCGCGAGGTCCAAGTCGGTCAAAGAATTCATATCCTTATCCATATATTTGTATTCTCCGCCGGATGGACGGTCCAAAAAACTCAACACATGCAAAAGGGTTGACTTGCCGGAGCCGGAAGGACCCATTATAGAAACGAATTCTCCTTTTTTTATTTCAAAGGTTACGCCGCTAAGAGCCTGGGTCTCGCTTCCGTCATTCTCGTAGACCTTGGTTAAATCCTTTACCGAAATCATTTTGCTACTGGGTTTTTAGCCCGACATTTATAACCTGCTGGCCTTCCGTTATGCCCGACACAATCTCCACCTGCCCGTCCTTGCTTGTAATGCCTAAGGTTACCGGAATATCTTTAGTTGTTCCGCCGGACAGTTCTCTCACGAATATACCTTGGTCATTTTGGAGTATGGCGAATTGAGGAAGGGTCAAAACATTTTCCTTGGTTTGGGTCACAATGCTTAGGTTGGCGGTAAATCCGCTCCTTATTCTCGGATCCGATTTATCGAAGGCAATCTTAACCTTGTAATTCACGGCTCCGTCTATGACTGTTTCCGCCGGGTCGATAAAGAAGACTTTTCCTTCAAAAGTTTCTCCGGAAAGGGCGTCTAGGGTAATGTCCACTTTGTCGCCTACCGTCATCTTGCCGATGTCCACCTCCGGAACGTTCACGTCAATTTCGTAGCTGTCTTCGGAAATCAAACCGACAAGCGCCGCCCCCGGAGAAACAATCTGCCCCACTTTTGCGTCCTGCCTGGTTACTATCCCGCGGATGGGAGCCAGGAGTACGGTTTTATTTAATTGCGCTTGGATATTTTGAACATTCGCGTCTGCCGCATCTGTCTGAGCCTGTTCCGCGTTTATTGCCTCTTTAGTCGCACCGGCCAAGGAAAGATTGAGGCTGTCTTGAGCGTTTTGAAGCGCGAGTTTTTTATTGGAAACCGCCTGGCTTGCGTTGTTTACGTTTGTAATTGCCGTCGCGACCTGAGTCCCGGCGACAGTAATTTCCGCTTTAAAATTTGAGGTGCCGGTGCCTGAGGCATTGGCTTTATTCAAAGCGTCATTCAAACGGCTAAGAAATGAGTGGATAACATTCAGATGTCCGGAAGACGCGACCAACTCCTGTTCCAATTGTATATTTGTGGTTGAAGCCCCGGCAAGGGCATTAAGCTCTGCGCGCCAGCTATTTAATTCCAATCCAGAAGAATACCTCTTGGATTGAGTATCTATCTGAGCCTGCAAATCAGAAGTGTTGAAGGTAAGCTGCGGAGACGCAGAGTCTGCATTTGCGAACATATCGTTTGCCTGCTTTCGCACGGAATCATTAGCCATGATGTACGCGCCCTCAAGCGTCGGGGCTACGCTTGTATATGCGTTAGCTAGATCCGACTGTGCCTGAGCAACGGCCGTTTTTTTGATAGCGAGTTCTTCGGGACGGGTTCCCGCGGTAAGATCCGCCAACCTGGCCTTTTCCGAAGCAGCGTTGGCTTTAGCCTGGGCAAGCTGAGCTAAAACATCGCTCTGGTCCAAAATAACTATCGGCTCCCCGGGAGAAACTCTGTCTCCTACTTTGTGCCTGACTTCCAAAACTCTGCCGGATCCCACAAATGCCAAAGACAAGTCTTGCGCAGAAGTAACCCTGCC
>JAVHQZ010000102.1:0-1799 GCA_036171415.1 Minisyncoccota bacterium
TTTTTTTTTCATTCTATTTTACCCCCACACCTAATAGAGAATTATTTTACCGATTTCGAAATATAATTATTGTCGGTGCTTGATAACTATAACGCCTTTTTGACAGGCCGCAAAAGGACACGGTGAGACATTTTCTCTATTAGGTGTGGGGGTTTATTGAAGCTTCGACTATTTTTTTGAATTCTTTAGGATTAAGGCTCGCCGTTCCTACCAAGGCTCCATCAAGTTCCTTTGCTTTTAAAAATTTTGCGGCGTTCCTCTGGTTCACCGAACCGCCATAAAGCACTTTAACAGGTAAAAGCTTTTTGATGAACAGGGACATCAGAGCGGCATCCTCCGGTTTGTCCGGAACTCCGGTGCCTATCGCCCAAATCGGCTCGTAGGCAACGGTTATATTTTTCAAAAAAATCTTCTTGACTCCGGAAAGGTCCGCCCGGAGCTCCTGGCTTATAAAGCGCTTCGCCGCCACCTCTCCCTTTTTTTTAGTTTCCTTAGACTCACCGACGCAAAGTATTACTTTTAAGCCTGACGCCAGCGCGGTTTTAACTTTTTTATTCACGATTTCATCGGTCTCCCCGAGCGCCCGTCTTTCGGAATGGCCCAAAATAACATATCCCACACCGAACTTTTTTAATATTTCCACGGAGACTTCTCCGGTATAGGCGCCGCCCGAGCGGACATTTTCCCAGAAAACATCCTGCGCTCCCAGTTTAAAATTCTTATTTTGACCGAAATCCCTTAGGTACGGCAGCGGCGGACAAACAACCACCTCCGCCGATTTGGAAACCCGAAAACTTCTCCACGCTCCGGCATCCGGAACGTGCATCTTAAAGTTTGCAACCAAAAGTTTTCTCACTGTTTTATTTTACCCCGTCACCAGACCAAGCACAATTGGCTTGTCGGGTAGTGAAACTTTTGATTCTGTCGATTCGCGGCGCAAAACGCCGTCAAAAGTTCTACTACTCGGCTTGTTCGCCCGACCAGGCGACAAATATTGATATGTATAACTTATATCTATAATTTGAGCTTCATATAACCTACGCCGAAAAAAGAGGGCTGGTGCTTGACTCGGTGCAGGGGTTTAACATAAACCCCCACACCTATTGGAGAAAATTACACTATCTGGTCTGGGAACAGTAAATCTGAAAAAGAATATAAGTTAAGTTAAAAAATTCTGCCTGTTACTTTTACCTGACGATAAAAAATCAGTTCTCCGATAGGTGTGGGGGTAAAAAACACCCCGCGTTGCGCGCGGGGCGTGGACTCTCTAGTTTCGGAGCCGCAGATGGGTTTTCCTGAAAGCCCCGGGAATCCTCTTCTCCTTTTCCCTGTAGGCGATGAGTCCCCTGTCTCTCATGGCCTCGACCCAGGTAATTTCAGTACCGGGCCTTACGTCCAGAATATAAAGCAGGCAGGTCGGAAGCAGTTCGGAAGCCCCGGAGACGAAAATCTTGGGTTTCCCAGAATTCTTCGGCCCGTCTTCGAGTAGAAGTTCCCTTGCTTCTTTTCCCGTAAGGTTGTCGGGCAACATTACTATTACCCGTCCCTTTATGTGGTTAGACATTCTTTCTCCTTTATCCAAGTTTCCGCGCGTATTATATATTTAAAAATAAAAAACAGCAAGCTGTTTTTTATCAATAGCGCCAGGGGCAGAGCAAGCTCTGCACTTCCGCTATGTTTTGCTCCGCAAAACAAATTATTGAAGGTCGGAATCGAACTCCCGTTTACGCCGTGAGAGGGCGTCGTCCTACCACTACCTGCCTGCCGGCAGGCAGGGACGATGACAAATTTACTATCAG
>JAVHQZ010000103.1:0-1781 GCA_036171415.1 Minisyncoccota bacterium
TAAATTTGTATTAGAATTTTCGTGATTAGCCCCTATAGCTTAGTGGTAAAGCAGTCCTGCCTGCCGGCAGGCAGGTGCCTTTAATAAGGTTTCGCCTTATCCATCGAGCGTGCTCATTAAAAATATAAATAGATTTCTGCGTTGTACGCAGCGTGCCCCTATAGCTTAGTGGTAAAGCAGTTGCCTTTTAAGCAATTGATCATGGTTCGATTCCATGTGGGGGCACGCTGCGCAGGACGTTTCCATTTATATTTTTTCTTCGCTGCCGATGGTAAGCAATTGATCATGGTTCGATTCCATGTGGGGGCACAGGCTACAATTTCTCGTTTTCGGACCATGAACATCTACTCACAATGCTCCGCAAAACGAGAAATCTCCGCGTTGCAAAAATACAAAAAAGAATGAAAAAGGTCTCGCACAATTAAGTGCGAGACCTTGGGTGTCAGGCGGTGGCCTGACGGGCAGGGTTCACGAAGTGACGCCAGGGAGCCTTCTGGTTCCTGTCCCAGTTCCTCCAGGCGAACTTGGGAGCCGAGCAGAGCCCCTTCGCGCTCGCTTCGGTCTCCGCGGTCTGCGGGGAACCGGAACGGACCAGGTGGTTGTCGACCCGGAAAGTTCCGAGCCAGAACCCGAACTCGGTCCAGCCGATCACGAAAACGTTAGTGAACAAGTAGCCGCTTTTGCCGCGCTCCGTCACCGAAGAGAACTGGTAGGGTTCCATGAGCGCGGGGTTCGTACACCTCATCTGGGAAATCTGCCTCTCGATCTCTTCCCGAACCGGGGTCGGAATGTGGTACTCGTAGCTGGCCATAAAGGCTCCTTTCAAAAGAAAACTTAAGATTCAGTCAAAATTATATACCATAATCTGTATTTTGTCAAGTCTAAACAGACCAACAAAAATGACCCTAAATCGGCTGTTTTTAATCCCCCAACCCCTGAAGTAATTCTCTGTCTTTGGCACTTAATTTTTCCGGAGCTTTTATTTCCAAATCGATAAGCAATTCCCCTCTTCCGGAGCGGCCGAAGCGGGGCATACCCTCGCCTTTCACCCGGATAAATTCTTTTAAATCCGCTCCAGCGGGAATTTCCACTTCAATAGTTTTACCTTCTATGGTCTGAACCTCAAGCATGCGTCCCAAAAGCAGGTCTACGACTCGGACTTTTTTTCTGGTTATCAGATCATCGCCCTGACGCCCGAAAACATGATGCGGTTTAACTTTGATGCGCACATAAAGGTCTCCGGCGGGCGTCGCGCGCTCTCCGGCTTCACCAGCTCCTTTTATCTGGATAAGTTGCCCGTCCGCGATGCCCGCGCGGATATCCAGAGAGATTTTCCTTTCGCCCATGATTCTCCCCGCGCCCTTACAGTGCGAACAAACTTTTTTAGGCACTTCTCCGAAGCCTTGGCAATTCGGGCATGTTTTCACCTGAGAAAAACTGCCGAAAAAAGTCCGCTTCTCTTCTTTCACTTCTCCCCTGCCGTTACAAACGGTGCAAGCGGACATTCCGGCCGCCGGTTCTCCGCCCTTGCCTCCGCAATCGCTACAGGTTATATAAGTTCTTAAAGTGATATTTTTAATTATTCCGGCGAACGATTCTTCAAGAGTTATCTCTTGCACGGCTTCGATGTCCGAACCTCTGCGGTAAGTTTTCCTCGGTTGCCCGCCCATACCCCCGAAAAATGTTTCAAAAATATCGCCGAGGTCGCCGAAATTTACATTGGCGCCATTGAAATCCATCCCCCCCATGTCCCAGCCAGGGAACGGTCCGCCACCCCCGCC
>JAVHQZ010000104.1:0-1765 GCA_036171415.1 Minisyncoccota bacterium
GACGAGGAAATCAAGGGGAAAATAATTGGCAGGGAAGGCAGAAACATACGCGCCCTGGAAAGGGCAACCGGAGTGGAATTCGTGATGGATGAAACACCGGACACCATCATTATTTCTTCTTTTGATCCGCTAAGAAGGGAAATTGCCCGTTTGGCGCTCGAGAACCTCATTAAAGACGGGCGTATTCAGCCGGCAAAAATAGAAGAGAAGGTTGAGGAGGCGAAAGAAGAATTGAATAAGCGAATCGCGGAAATCGGCGAAGCTTCCGCGATGGAGGTCGGTATTTATGATTTGCCGAAAGAGATACTCCAGCTTTTGGGCCGGCTCCATTTCCGAACCAGTTTCGGACAGAACGTTTTGAATCACTCCATAGAGATGACCTACCTTGCCGGCATGATGGCCGCGGAATTGGGCTTAAACGTTGCGGTCGCGAAAAAAGCTGCGCTCTTGCACGACATCGGCAAAGCCATAGACCACGAAGTAGAGGGTACGCACGTTGAGCTGGGCATAAAAATCTTGAAGAAATACGGCATCGCCGAAGATGTCATAAACGGCATGAGAAGCCACCACGAGGACTATCCGTACGCCTCCCCGGAATCATTCCTTATAACGGCTGTGGACGTATTGTCCGCCGCCCGGCCCGGCGCCCGCCGCGGTACGGTTGAAAATTACATCCGGCGCCTCGCGGACCTCGAAAAGATTGCCAGCGAATTCCCGGGCGTGAAACAGGCCTACGCGATATCCGCCGGCAGGGAATTGCGCGTCTTTGTGATGCCGGAAAAGATTGACGATTTCCGAGCGCTCGAGATGGCGCGGGAAATTGCGAATAAGATACAGAGCGAGCTTAAGTACCCCGGTGAAATTAAGGTGAATGTGATTAGGGAAATGAGAGCGGTGGAGTATGCCAGGTAACGCAGACACATTTTGTCATCCTGAAGTATTTATGGTGAGCGTTGTCGAACCACTCATTCAGTATCCATTCCTGTCATCCCGGGCCTGACCCGGGAACCATCCCCCTATGAATTCTGGCTTTCCCGAATCAATTTCCTTCCTTCAGCAAGCTTACGGCGGGCAGGCAGGACAAGCTTGTCCGGAATGACACACAATAAAACTCAAGGCTGCCGTTTGGCAAAAAAATTGAAATTTGGAAAGATCAGCGATTATGATAAAGTATCAATACTGCTTGATGAGGTTATGCGGATGCTGAATAAACTTTTGTCGAGCCTTTCTGAATAATTACTCACTACAAGCTACTCACCACCAACTGTTACTACTTTTTACTAACTACCCGCTACAAACTACTCACCACCAACTAACCCCATGTCATTCAAGATTTCTAAATTTTTCCTTTACGCCTCCGTATTTTGTATCGCGCTCGTTACGACCTCCACGCTATTTCCTTTCATCGTCGGGAAATATACCTGGTTTCGGGCGTCGGTCTTTTTGGGGCTTATATTTTTCCTGATTGGGATTATTACCGACCTAAAAGCGGATCACTACTTAGGCCGGATTAAAAAACTTTTTAGGTCGCCTATCGTTATAGCCGTTAGCGCGTTTGTTCTTATGTTCCTCTTGGCGGGATTTTTCGGGGTGGACCCGCACAATTCTTTTTGGTCCAACTTTGAGCGCGGGGAAGGGGGATTGCAGATACTAACCATCTACACATCCTTTCTGCTTATGGCGACTCTTTTCGATGAAGAGCGTCAGTGGTCAAAACTTTTCAAATGCTCCTTTGTCGTCGCACTGCTCATGATAGGGTACGGAG
>JAVHQZ010000105.1:0-1745 GCA_036171415.1 Minisyncoccota bacterium
CTCGATGCCGCCAGCAGCACCCTTGATGGCTCGAATACTCTAAGCTTCATCGATCAGAGTATGGGCGAACTCAAAGACAAGCGGGATTTTTACAACGGGATAATCAAAGACCTCACTGTTCCGGGAACTCAGGATAAAACCATCGCCCACCTTAACGCTATTGTGAGCTCTCTTCAATCCGACGATATTAAATCTGTGGCAAAGGAGCTGAACATAACCTTATCGTCGAGCGCCGATGAACGACAAAAAACGGAGCAATTCTATAACGACCTTTCGCTCGCCATAGATAACCCGGGCTCCGTATTCGGAAATTTGTTCGGCACGCTCGACTCCTCTGCTGGTGATGTAGGCGACGCAAAAACTTATGAGGTCTCGCTCTCCGTTCCCCAAGGTTGCGGCATTCTGGAAAGAGCTACCCGCCTAACCTCGCTTGAGGTAGACAGCAACCCGGCTTGTTCAATCGCCGTCGTTGAAAATTCCTGCACTCCAAAAGCCCCGTAGAGTAGCTGAATAAATGGTAAAAAAATACAAAAAATATATCTGGCTCCTGCTCCTGGTTTTTGCGGTAATTCTTCCGCTCGCCACGGCACATGCCGTCACCTCTCCGGAGGAGAAGGTTGTGAGTGGCTGTAGCTTACTCAATTTTAGTTTTACTGATTGTATATTGGGAACCATCTTCAATGGTATCGGCTGGCTCTTTCTGACCGTCGGCGCCTTCTTCGGAATGATTCTTGCCTGGGCGGTCAGCTGGATTTTAGCGTTCGGGCAAAACATCGTAAACACGCCGGCGGTTCAGGGAGGATTCGCGGTAACACTCGCAATCGCTAACCTAGGCTTCGTCTTGGCGGTAATTATTTTCGCCATAACAACAATCCTGCGCATACAAAATTACGGCGGGAAAAAACTCTTGGTTAACGTGGTAATCGCCGCGGTTTTGGTAAACTTCGGTTTGGTTTTGGCAGGCGCGGCGCTAACCTTCTCGGATAGTGTTACCAATTATTTTCTGGATGCGGTCACGGGGGCCAACAGCGCAAGCGGCCTGGATAGGTATGCCGCTTTTAGAAATAAAATGTTTGGTGCTTTTCAGCCCGAGCAGCTCCAAATCCCGAATGAGGAGGTTTTGAAGGCCAACGGCACTGCACAATCCATGGCCGGGGCTACCACGGGCAAGGCGGAGACTCTCTCCAAGACCTTTATTTCCATGCTGATGAGTATTATCGGAATCGTTTTGGTCATAATCACCTTGGCGACTTTCGTAATAATGCTTGTCATCCGCTATGTCTGGCTTGTTCTTTTGCTGGTTCTTTTACCGCTTGCCTGGCTCGCGAAAGTTTTTCCGGGATTATCCGGAAATTTTAATACCTGGTGGGAAAAATTTCTTGCCCAGCTTCTCTTCCCCCCCGCCGCCCTTTTCTTTCTTTGGCTGGCTTTGATGGCCAGCAAAAATACCTTTGCCCTTACGGGAAGCGATGCCCTCCCTACGGCCATTCAAGGAAGTAATCCGATTGGCGCCAGTTTTCTTGGCCCTCTTTTTAATGTCGTCGTCCTCACCTTCATGATGCTCGGCGGTTTGATGGCCGCGCAAAAACTTGGTTCATCGTTTGCCGCCAAGGGTCTGGCAATGGCGAACGGCGCCGGAAAATGGGCGGGCAAGAGAGCCGGAAGAAGCGCGAAGCGGGTAGCCTCGACGCCTTTCCAAAATAAGAAGGTACAAGATATGGCTCAGACGATGATGAAATCTACTA
>JAVHQZ010000106.1:0-1732 GCA_036171415.1 Minisyncoccota bacterium
TTAAAAATCCGAGCATCTTCTCAACCGGCCAGGCGTTAATGATGTCGCTCTTCTTGCCGCATCCCCGTCGCATTACTCCCTCACAACCCTCGGTTTTGAGTAATTTCCTACACGGGAGGAACTAACATCTTCCTCCCGACCCCTCCTTGCAGAGGATGGCTTTGATGTATTTTATTATTTCTTTAAAAATTTTAGCATTCTTTCCAGTGGCCACGCATTGATTATATCTCCTCGCTCAACCCATCCTCGCCGCGCCTGCGAAATGCCGTATTCCAAAAACGGGAAGTGGGCGGAAGCGTGCGCGTCGGAATCTATGCTCATTTTCACTCCGGCCTCCACACATTTCCGGATATGCTCATCCTTTAAATCCAGCCGGTCGGGATAGGCGTCTATTTCCAAAATCGTTCCGCTTTCTTTCGCCTTCTTGATTAATGCGTCCATATCCACGTCGTAAGCCTCGCGCCTATTTATAACCCGCCCGGTCGGGTGAAAAATTATATCCACATTTTTATTTTCCATTGCCCGCATAATTCTTTTTGTTTGCTCCTCCCGGCTCAAATTAAAATAGGAGTGGACAGAGGCCCCGACCACGTCGAGCTTCGCGAGTGTCGCGTCGGTCAGATCCATCGTACCGTCTTTTAAAATATCGCACTCGCTTCCTTTTAGAATTCTGATTTTCCCGCGCAGCTTCATATTCAACCGGTCTATCTCCGCCATCTGTTTCAATATTTTTTTATCGTCCAATCCGCCGGTCATCGCCAACCGTTTGGTATGGTCGGTGATGGCAATATATTTTAGTCCCTGCAAGGCCGCAGCGAGAGCCATTTTCTCGATAGATTCCGCTCCGTCCGTCCAGTCGGTCTGAACCTGCAAATCCCCCTGAAGATCTCCGTAGTTTATGAGCTTGGGTAGTTTCTTATTTTTAGAAGCCTCAATTTCTCCGGTATTTTCCCGCATCTCCGGCTCTATATATTCCAACCCCAACGCTTTATATAGCTCCTCTTCGCTTTTCCCGGCGATTTGTTTTGTTCCTTTGAAGAGTCCGTATTCGTTGAGCTTCAATCCTTTTTTAATCGCAAGCTGCCTCAAGCTCACGTTGTGGTCCTTGGAGCCGGTAAAATAATTTAGCGCCGCGCCGTAGGAGGCCGCGGGAACCACGCGGATGTCGGCATCAAGCCCCGCATCCAGGTGGACGGAGGATTTCGTATCCCCGTGCGCCAAAACTCTCGCCACGCCAGGCATGGAAGTAAAATAGTCCATTATCGGCGCGGATTTCTTGGCGATAACCAAAATATCCAAGTCGCCTATCGTTTCCTTCCTACGCCTTACCGAACCGGCTACCACAACTTTCTCCACTCCGGAAAGTTTTTTAATCCGTTCCTCAAGCGCCCGAGCTAAGGGCAACGCATTCCCGAGCGTAAACCGGCCACCTGATTTTTTTCCGAACGCCACGCCTTTTAAAATATTTTCCTCCGCTTTTCCCCCGAACCCATCAAGCTTCCGTATTTTCCCCGCCTTCGCCGCCGCTTCCAAATCTTTCAGGTTCTTTATTTTTAAATGTTCGTATAATTTTTTAATGGACTTCGGTCCCAACCCTTCAATGCCCGAAAGCTCTTTTAGATTTACCGGCACTTTTTTCGCTAGTTCGTCGTGGTCTTTGGAGTGTCCGGTTTTCAGAATCTCCTCAATTTTTGCGCCGATTGAAGCCCCCACTCCGGGAATTTCTTCTATC
>JAVHQZ010000107.1:0-1718 GCA_036171415.1 Minisyncoccota bacterium
CCTGGCCCTTGTGGCGGGGAAACTCGATGACATCATGAACACAATGGAGAGGCAAATCAGCTTCTCCAATTTTGAGCGGCGACTGCATGCCATGGACGCCGGCTTCAGAGAGTGGGGGGAGCCGAAGAAGGTCTCCGTAGAAGAGCTGGATAAGATTTGGCTTGAAGTCACCCGGCAATTCTACGGAAATGACGGCGAAGTTTTCACTTATGAAAACGCGGAACATCTTTGGGCTTATATCAGCCACTTCCACAATCCGTTCTACGTTTACGGCTATGCTTTCGGCGAGCTTCTGACGCAAAGCCTGTATGCCGAGCGCGAAAAGTTCGGCGACCGCTTTGAGCCTCTTTATCTGGAGCTTCTCCGGGCCGGCAGCTCCAAGGGCGCGGTAGAACTTCTTGCTCCATTCGGGCTCAATCCGGAGGACGAAAAGTTCTGGACGCGAGGTATCGAGGTGAGCCTCGGCCGGATGGTTGAAGAGGCGGAGACGCTTTCCCGCGAAATGGGAGTCTCTTTCTAGGTATACGGACAAGGTCGCTCTACGAGCGGCCTTTTTTATATCCTTTCAAAATTTTCATAGCCTCCGTGGAATTTTTCGCGAGCATCAATTTCACCCGGAGTTCTTTGGCGCCTTCAAAACCCGAGATATAGGCCTTATAGTGCTTTTTCATTACCGCGAAGTTTTTTATCCCGTGGAAAAGTTTTTCGAAAAGCTTTGTATGTTCCAGCGCGGCTTTAATCTTTTTCTCCGGAGTCGGCTGCATTTTCTTTTTGGAAAAGAGCCATGGATTGCCGAAAATTCCCCGGCCGAGCATCGCGCCATCGGAACCGTACTTTTTACATTTTTCTTTCGCGTCATTAATATCTTTCACATCACCGTTCCCGAGAATCAAGGTTTTCGGAGAATACTTGTCGCGCAGTTTTAAAATTTTAGGCATTAATTCCCAATGAGCCGGTACCAAGGACATCTCTTTGCGGGTTCTTAAATGTACCGTGAGTGCCGCTGGCTTAGTCTTTAATAGAGAGGGGAGCCAGGTGTCGATAGACTCTTCGTTATAGCCGATACGGGTTTTGACTGATACGGGCAGTTTCGGAGCGCCCCTCATGGCGGCGAGAATTATTTTTTGAGCCAGCTCCGGATTTTTCATGAGTGCCGCGCCCGCGCTTTGTTTTTCTATGGAGCGGTCCGGACAGCCCATGTTTATATCTATTCCATCGAAGCCGAGCTCGTAAACAAGCTTCGCCGCTCTTTCCATATTTTCCGGTTGGGAGGTAAAGAGCTGGGCGACTATCGGGCGTTCAATCTTGGAAAACCACAAATCCGGCAAAAGCTTTTCTTTTCCCTTGGAGCACAAGCCGTCCGCGGAAACGAATTCTGTCCAAAAAACATCCGGCTTCCCGTATTTCGCTATGACGCGCCGGAAAGCCGCGTCGGTTACATCCGCCATCGGCGCCAAGACCAATATTGGCCTCTTAAGTTTTTTCCAAAAACCCGAAACCATCCTAAGAATTTAGATTGATTTGCATAGTCTGGCAACTGGTTTTGCTATAATAATCATATGAGAAAGAAAATTGAATGGAATGAGGTGACTTGGTACTCCAAGGGTCTTGCGGCGGTAATATTCGTAGTTCTGCCTCTTGCTGCCTTTTATTATGGCATCCAACTCGGTTTTATCATAAGCTCCGCGCCCCCGCAGATAGTCGCCATAAATTATGTT
>JAVHQZ010000108.1:0-7809 GCA_036171415.1 Minisyncoccota bacterium
TTCTGCGACATTGAACACCTATATCTTACAGGATTTTTAAATATCAAAAAAGCCCTTGCGGGCGTTTCTGATTTGTTGTCTATTTGAGCCAATGGTCGGAGGATTTCACTACTCGTCCTTCGGACTCCGTTCTCACAACCCTCGGTTTTGAGTAATTTCCTACACGGAGGGGACGATGATACTTCCCCTCCGACCCACCCCTCCATTCAACTTGGCCAAAAACAAAACCGCCTTAAGGCGGTTTTGTTTTACATTGAGCCAATGGCCAGAGTTGAACTGGCGACCTACTCCTTCGCTTACACCTCCATTTATGAATTATTGGAGGGCTAGACTGTATCTTTGCGCCTCATCGGCGCACCCTTGTCAGTCGTTCGGGCCCGAACCAGATGGTTTTAGGGCCACGGTCTTATCCCTGACGGGACTTTAACCGTTATTCGGGATTCATCTCGATATTGCTATCGGGATGGGCAGGGGACTTATGCGCCCCACCATGGAGTTGCTCTACCAACTGAGCTACATTGGCAAGCGAGAAGAGGTTCGGAGCGTCAGCTCACGAACATTCTTCGAGCGAAGCCAATGTGAGGACCGAGGGTCCGATACATTGGCTTCGCGCTTGTTTGTGCCGCCGATGTGAGGACCTTAGGTCCGATACATTGGCAACATGCCTACCAGGAGGTCTCGGAGCTTCCTGTTGTGGCAATATACCGTCAGAACGCCATATTTACTTTTCTTGCGGTAAGTTCCTTTCCCGCGAGATTCGGTAACTATGGTCTTATAAAACTGACTGCTGTTTATTCTAAGTTTTTTTTGCCAAAAGTCCATAGCGGTGTTTTTGGGTAAGTCGTTAAATAATTGCAGGCCGAAATGCAGGGCTTCTCTTTTTACTCCGAAAATTTTAACCAGAAATTCAATAAATTTCGCGATAAGTTCCGGATCTGTATTACCCAGCCGCACCGAGGTTTTGTCCGCCTTGGTTCCTTCGCCCCAGTAGAGTCCCAGGCCGAATCCAAAGAGCTCGGCCTGGGACAATGTTTTTGGCGGAGAAAATTTAAAAGGATCGCCATCCGGATTGTTTTTAAGATAAATAGCGTCGCTTGTTGAGCGGATTTTTATCGCGTACTTTTGCATCCAGTACTGTACCTTGTGCAGGGAGCAGTGGAGCTCGGTCGCAATATCCTGCATCGATTTGCCCTCATTTAGATACCAGGTTTCCAGCTTTGCCCTATCCAACATAAATTAATTATATCACGATAGGTACGCCTAACATATTAAGGTAATAAGCTATACCGAAGCCAATCAAGCCTACAATATTAGGGGGATTTTGGCACACGAAATCGGAGCCACCTCCCGGACTTGAACCGGGGACCTTCACTTTATCCCGTATATAAATTTGCCTATCTTTGAGCCGGGGAGAGGATTTGAACCTCCGATCTTCTCTTTACAAAAGAGTTGCTCTACCGCTGAGCTACCCCGGCAAATTTTAAACGGGACCTTGCGCCAGTGTTGTTCCCGCTTTGTCCAAGAGTAATCTCTTGGGTACAAAGCGCAATCCCGCTCCGGCGGGACTCTACCAGCTGAGCTAAGGTGGCAGTCAAAAGACACTTGGATTTTAGCGGAATTAAGGGGATATGTCACCCTGGCGGGGTTTACCCCGTACCAGAACAAAGGGAATTGCCTGGTTTAGTTTGCGCTGGAGGTTGGGTTATGTGGTAGAGGTAAGTGTAAAATTAACAAGTTTGCAATAACCGCGGCAATAATAAAAACCAACCCTTTGTTTCGGTATCGGGGTTTACAAGCGCCCCATATTAAGCTAATATTAGCGAACTATGGCTAAATCGAAGCGGTCCGACAACCTAATAGGAATGAAGTGCGAAGTCTGCAAAAGGCGTAATTATTACACCTCCAAAAACAAGAAAAAGGTGGAACGGAAGATAGAGCTCAAGAAATTCTGCTCCTGGTGCCGAAAACAGACCAAGCATAAAGAAGCAAAAATCACCGGCAAATAACCGGTGATTTTTATATTCAGCGTAGCGTGTTCGAATTGCTATACTTATTTCAATGAGCAAATATAAAATTTTTCTTATCCTGGCCTTTTTGGCGGTTTGGGTTTGGGCGGCCATAAATCCGGTTTTTTCGCACGACTGGCTCCTGGAAAATTATCTGGTATTCATTTTTGTTCCTCTAATATTGATTACCGGGAGATATTTTAAGCTGTCCAACGTTTCCTATACCCTGATAACTATTTTTCTGTGTTTGCACGTTATCGGTTCTCACTACACCTACGAGCATGTTCCGTTCGGTTATACCCTGCAAAACTGGCTTGGAGCGGGGCGGAATATGTATGACCGGCTGGTTCACTTCTCCTTCGGATTCTTGCTCGCTTATCCGATCCGGGAAGTTTTTATGCGCCTCGCCAAGGTCAAGGGTTTTTGGGGATACTATCTTCCGCTCGACCTGACGTTATCTTTTTCGGCTCTCTACGAAATAATCGAATGGATCACGGCTTCGAGCGTCGGCTCGGCGGCGGGAATCGCTTTTTTGGGCGCCCAGGGAGATGTCTGGGACGCGCAGAAGGATATGCTGATGGCCGGGATAGGAGCGTTCGTTTCCATGCTCATTATCGCGCTCATAAACATGCGGTATAACAAAAACTTTTGGAAAGAAATGAAGGAAAGTTTCCGAATAGGAAAAGGGGATGAACCGCTTGGAGAAGTGAGGCTCCGCGAGATGATAGATTCGCAATGATTTAGGCGGGGGCAGTGGCGCTCCGCTTGCTGCCCACCCGCCTCGCTTCAACGAAAAAACACCCTTCGGTATTTTTTCTCTCGCTCGGCGGGGGCAGTAGGAATCGCCCGCGATTCAAATACTCGCCGTCGCTCGCATTTGGTCTGGGCACCCCCTCACGTAATTTTTCTGGTGAAAAATTACGCTCCGGTGTTCGATTCCACCTATTCTCAAATAACAAAAAAGAGCGACGCTAGGCCGCTCTCTTTTGTTATGCGGGGGCAGTAGGAATCGAACCCACGTATCTTCTTTTGGAGAGAAGTGTATTGCCACTATACGATGCCCCCAATGCACTTGGATTCTACCGAAAGACGGGGAAATTTAAAAGCCCAAGCGCGCCGGCGGGAATAATGTAAACTGATTGTATGGATACTAAACGTTCGGAAACCTGGTTTTTTATAGTACTGCTTGCCATAGCCTTGGCCCTCTCCTGGCTAATCCTTTCGCCGTACGGGGGAGTATTGGTTTTGGCCGGGACGCTGGCATTTCTATTTCAGCCCTTATACAAAAAGCTTTTGCATGTATTTCGATATGAATCGCTCACCGCTTTTGTAATGGTTCTTATTATCGCCCTCTTAGTGTTCGTGCCGGTTGGATTCTTCGGCGTAAGAATATTCGTTGAAGCGACTTCGTTATATGGAACGCTTGCTTCGCACGGCGGTTTTGATTTCGGTACGGCTCTTACTAAATTTTTGCACAACACTTTCAGCAACCTTCAAATACCGGCGATTAACCTCAATTTCAACGATTATTTCCAGCAGGGTTTAAACCTGGCTCTTCAAAATTTCGGACCTTTCTTTTCGGGAGTCGGGCAAATCCTTTTTATGTCTTTCTTAAGTCTTCTTGGCCTATTCTATTTTCTTAAAGACGGCGAGCGTCTTAAGAAGTGGCTGTTCGAAATAATTCCACTGCCGGTTAAATATACTGAGGAGATTTTGCGGGAAATGGAAGCCGTCGGAAATTCGGTGGTAAAAGGGACGCTCGTGGTTGCGATTGTGCAGGGCGTTTTAATGGGCGTCGGACTCTATCTTTTCCATGTCCCGAACCCCGCGTTTTGGGGAGCGCTGGTTGTTCCTGCCTCGATTATCCCCATGATTGGTACGTGGCTCGTGATGGTTCCCGCCGCTATCTATCTTTTCTTTACCGGACAAGTCGCGCTGGGCGTCGGTCTTTTGATCTGGAGTTTGGTTTTCATAGTTCTTGTTTACAATGTGCTATTGCCCCAGCTCATGCATCACCACGTACACGTCCCTCCGTATCTTATTCTCTTGGGCGTTTTCGGGGGCTTAGGCCTTTTCGGTCCGATAGGGCTTTTGATGGGGCCGCTCGTTATGGCGTTTCTTTTGTCCCTTCTTAGAATTTATCCGAGATTAATCGGCAAAAGCGCCGGAACCTTATCCCCCGGGAAACCGGACGAGAGCTAACAAAAATTAATTTAGGCGCGTGCTATACTCTATATATGGATATGCTTGTTTTCGCGCAAACGTTATATTATTTGGTCGTTTCTTTAGCCATCATAGTGCTCGGCTCGTTATTCGCGGTTATTACATATCATCTTATTAAGATCGCCAAGAATTTGCAGGACATTTCCGACAACATGGAAGAGAGCTCCGACGATTTTAAAAAGCGCATCGAAGAAATCGTTGAACGGCTGGCCTCGCTCCCGATACTTTCCTATTTTTTGAAAAAAGACGGCGGACACGAGCCGCGCGCGTCTCATAAAAAAGGTCTCTAATAATTCTATTGATAATGAAAAAACACAAAGCAAAAAAAGCCATGAGGAGCGCTCCCGCTAAGAAAAGCAGGAAGGGGATGAGCGCCCTGGCGGGCGGATTAATCGGAGCGGCGCTCGGCGTCGGAGCCGGTCTGCTCGCCGAATCGAAGTTCGGCAAGAAGGCGGGGAAGGAAGTAAAGCATCTTTCCGCGGACTTCTATAGGTTTATGGTTCCGCAAATAAAGAAAGTTAAGAAAATGGGCGAAGCGGAATACAAGAAGTTTGTCGCGGAAGCGATGGCTCGCTACAGCAAGGACAGGAAGCTTTCCGAGGCGGAAGCGAAACACCTTGTGAGAGAGGCGCAGGGCTCCTGGAAGCATCTGAAGAAGCATTTATAGAAATTAAAACATCCTCCCCGCGCGGAGGATGTTTTAATTTAAGTCGGTTATAATATCTATAATGCAAACAGCCACTTGGTACGCGAGCTTAATTAAGCCGTCCTGGGCTCCGCCCTCCTGGCTTTTCGGTCCGGTTTGGTCGGTGCTTTATCTTTTGATTGCTTTGTCGTTCGGCAAAGTTTTCATCAGTGTATGGCAAAAACAGCTCGCGTTTATGGTCGCGCTGCCTTTCATTCTGAACATTATCTTCAACCTCGCGTTTTCACCGATTCAATTCACTCTTCAGAATAATTTTTTGGCGGCTTTGGATATCCTGCTTGTTTTGGTCACGCTAATCTGGGCGATGGTCGCTATCTATCCGCACGCGCCTTGGATAACCTACATTCAAATTCCATATTTGCTCTGGGTGTCGTTCGCGACCGTGCTTCAACTGACTATCACTTACTTGAACAGATAAAATGCGCAAAACAATTATAAAACTAGGTATTATTTTTTTGGTTTTGAGTGCGGGATATTTTGTCTGGTTAAAAGTTTATAACGAGCCAAGTAGAGTGGCGTGTACGATGGAGGCCAAGCTTTGTCCGGACGGTTCGGCCGTGGGGCGCACCGGCCCAAGCTGTGAATTTGCCGCCTGCCCGGGATACGCGCTCAATTTGGAATATAAAAACACCGACTACGGCTTTAGCGTGGCACTGCCGGATAACTGGACCGGGTACACAGTATCAATAGACAGGTGGACTGGCTAAGCCGTAAACGATCAGCTGGGCGAAGCGCCATACACAACCGGTCCGGTAGTTTCCATTCATAATCCGAAATGGACCAAGGAGCTAATGTACCAGGACATCCCGGTAATGGTTTTCACTCTTAGTCAGTGGAACGATCTTCTGGCGGAAAAGTTTCATATCGGCGCGGCGCCCGTGGGCCCTAGCGAGTTCGGGTGAAACGCAAAATATGTTTTTGCCCTGCCGGCGCGTTATAACTTTGCTTTCCCGCCGGGTTATGAAGAGGTAGATCGAATAATCCAAAGCAAACCTCTTAAAACATTTTAATTATGACTATGAGTATGACAGCTTACGCGTTGTTATTTACCCTGGCGGCAATCGGCATAAGCGAAACCGCTTATCTTATCCGGAAAAGAGTTGCTTCGGAGCGCCCGGTCTGTCCTATCGGCGGGGGATGTGAGATGGTGCTCACGAGCAAGTACAATAAAATGTTCGCAGTTCACAATGATGTTCTGGGGTTGCTGTTTTACTTTCTGGCGGGGACGCTTTCCGCTTTGCTCGTAATCGGCGTCGCGCCAAACGGCCTGTGGAGTTTTGTATTGGAGCTGTCGGTATCGGCAAGCTCGGTTTTGTCCTTAGTTTTTGTATATCTCCAGTGGCGGGTTATTAAAGCCTGGTGTTTCTGGTGTGTAATGTCGGCGGTTACTATTTGGCTAATGGCAATCATAATCGGCGTTAGCGTCCTGTTATAATCAAATAAAGACATGAACAAATCGGCGTTTCATTTTTTGAGAGTCGGTCTTGCCGTCACATTTCTCTGGATTGGAGTTTTGATTTTGAGAGACCCGATAGGCTGGGGGGCTTTTATCCAGCCCTGGGCGTTGGCGCTTTTGCCGGGTTCCGTTATCAGTATGATGATCGGAACGGCAATTCTGGATATTTTAATAGGCATTTTCCTATTGTTGGATATTTATACCTGGGTTGCGGCGGCCATAGGGGCGGCGCATATCGCCGTAGTACTCGTGACTGCCGGCATTACGGATGTGACCGTGCGGGATATTGGGCTGATTGTCGCGGCCATCGCCTTGTTCATAGACTCTTTCCCGCGGAAACATCCTGGTTAGCAACCGTATGAAAAAAGTTTTAGGAACCCTCCTTGTCGTAGCGGCAATTGCCGGTGCGGGTTATTACTTCCGCGCGGATCTGGGAAATATTATTGTCCGGCTTGAAGGCCAGGTTCTTACCTGTAAAAATCCGATTGCCTATACCGTCGGCTCGTTCGATACCCGGTTCGGCATATCGAGGAGTGATTTTCTCGGCGCGGCGGCGGGAGCGGAAGCAATTTGGGAAAAGCCCAGCGGGAAAAACCTTTTTGCCTACGCGCCGGGCGGAAATCTTAAAATAAATCTGGTATACGATTACCGGCAGGTGGCGACGCAAAAATTAAAAGCCTTGGGCATAACAGTAGGAGACGACCGGGCTTCGTATAACGCGCTCAAGGCAAAATATGACGCGATGCAGACCGACTACGTGAGCCAAAAGTCCGTGCATGACGCCCGGCTCGCCGCATTCCAAACCCGGGAGAACGCGTACTCCGCGGCAGTAACGTCTTGGAATCAAAATGGAGGGGCGCCGCGCGATGTTCGCGACCAGCTGAATATCGAGAGAGAGGCGCTCACCGCGGAAGCCGCGGCAATCAACTCGCTCCAGGCAAGTTTAAACGCCGCGGCCGCGGATATTAACGCGATTGTGGTTCCCTTAAACCGTCTTGTCGTTGAATTGAATTTGAGCGTCAGCCAATACAATACAGTGGGCCAGTCCCAAGGCGCGGAATTCGAAGAGGGTATTTATAAAAGTGACGTTGGCGGCACGGAGATAGATATCTATCAGTTTGATACGAACGCGAGATTGGTCCGGGTCTTGGCGCATGAGCTGGGCCATGCTCTGGGCTTGCCGCACGTGGATGACCCGAAGGCAATCATGTACCGGTTGAATGAAAGCTTAAACGATAAGCCCACGGCGGCCGACCTCTCGGCGCTAAAAGCTGTTTGCGGACCATAAAATATATTGTTCGATTGTTTTGTCTCTGTCTGCCACATGGAAGCCTTCTCGTTTGCCGAGGGGCTGTCGGAGCGGTTTTGAGCTTGGTCCCGAGCCCGGGAGGGGGAGGGTCAAAACCCTGACCAGCCTG
>JAVHQZ010000109.1:0-7777 GCA_036171415.1 Minisyncoccota bacterium
TTTAAAATGGATTTGTATACATGCCCTGGATAGGGTTCGGAACCGTTCCGGCCGTATCCGGCAATTTTCCGCTAACCGGATTAGAGGCGCTGTTATAGAGCGTCGTGCCCAAATCCTGGGTAGGCTGGTTGGCCGTACCCGGAGCCGCTACGGGGGTAGCCGGGGCAACTGCCTTATTGGACGAAAGCCACCAGGCCGCCGCCAACAGAACCGCGAGTACTACGACTATTAAAATAACCTTGGTTAATCTTCCGTGAGCCGCCGGCTGGGAAATGTTTGGTGTATCCATACCTTTATTTTAACTTTATATTTGCCAAACAAAAAATGGCCTTTCAGGGGTAGTTATCCACAGTCAAAAACCTTAAATTTGTGCACATACAAGGAATTTCACTGCTCGGGCTCAGCCCTGCGCTCTCCGAACCCTTTCGCCATCGCGGACCTGCCTGCCGGCAGGCAGGGATTTCTCATTTAAAGACCCGTTGCGAGCATTTCCCCACTCCTACGGAGATTTCACGTTTCTGAACCGATGTGAGTAGATGTTCTCGGTGAAGAAATGCGAAATCGGAGTCCTCATGGTCCTAAAGTGAGAAATCGGAATCTGTGCACCCACAAAGCGTACCGCTCAAGGGGATCTCACGCGCTCATTTAATTTATTTTCCAAAATGGAGATTTCTCACTTGGAGGACCATTGTGAGTAGATGTTCATGGTCCTAAAGTGAGAAATCGGAATCTGTGCACCCACAAGGGATCGAACCTTGGACCGTCTCCTTAAGAGGGAGCTGCTCTACCAGCTGAGCTATGGGTGCGTATTTTGCTTTAAAGATTCAGCAGCTGAGCCCTGCCTGCCGGCAGGCAGGTATGGGTGCTTTAAAACAAGTATAGTCTAATGATTTTCCCGGAAAAAATAAAGAGCTACGAACCCTGCACGGCGTCTTCCGCCTCCATTATTTTTATAACCATTTCCGCGGCTTCCTTATATTTTCCTTCACGGGCGAGAGTGCGAATGTCTTCGTGCGCGGGCGTGTCTATTATGTCGCTTATCTTCCTGCCGTATTCGGTGGCCCACTCTTCCTGCGCCTTATGGTCGCGCGTTTTCCCTCCGAGCATACCTCTCATCAAAAATGCGTGAAGGGGATTTCTATATTGCAGCTCCAGCCGATACTGATTGTCCGGTAAATTTTCCACACTTCCATATTAGCAAAGGTTTGCTATAATGTGCGAATGTTGACACTGGAGACGCCGCTCACCAGTATCCGAGGGATTGGCCCTGCTATCCTTTTAAAGTTAAAAAAACTTGAGGTCTTTACCGTCCGCGGCCTCCTGTGGCATTTTCCTTTCCGCTACGAGGATTTTTCAAAAGTTTACAATATTGCCGAGCTGGAACCCGGACAACAGGCGACCATAAAAGGCATTGTGGAAAATGTTTCCGTCCGGAGGTCCTGGCAACGTAGAATGTTCGTAACCGAAGCGATAATTTCCGACGACACCGGCTCGGTCCGGGCGGTTTGGTTTAACCAGCCTTATTTAAAAAATGTTTTGTACACCGGCCGCCGGGCAAATTTCGCCGGCAAGGTAACCTTGTCCGACGACCAGGAGGTGATGCTTAGCCACCCGACTTTTGAACTTATTCAAAACGAAGAAGAGAGCACGCGCCATACCGGACGCCTGGTTCCGGTTTATCCGGAAACTAAAGGCGTTAGTTCCAAAATGCTGCGCACCTATCTCCAAGGCATACTTACGAACCTTCGCCGGCCCGAAGAATGGTTGCCTAAAGAAACTTTAGAAAATATAGATTTGCCGGAAATAAAGCAGGCGCTTGAGGCCGTGCACTTCCCCGCCTCTATAGAAGAGGCGACCCAAGCCAAAAAACGTTTTGCGTTTGAGGATCTTTTCCTTCTCCAAATTTATAATTTGAGCCAAAAGCTAAAGCTCGCGCAAGAAAAGGCTTCGGCGCTTCCCGCGAATATTGAATGGCTAAAATCCATTTTAGGCGGACTGCCGTTTGAGCTGACCCAAACCCAGAAGCGTTCTCTTTGGGAAATAGTCCAGGACATCGGCAAGGAGAAACCGATGAACAGGCTACTCCAGGGAGATGTCGGCGCCGGAAAAACCGTTATTGCCGCTTTGTCGGCCTTGGTCGCCCACAAAAACGGTTATCAATCCGCTTTCATGGCGCCGACCGAAGTCTTGGCCGGACAGCATTTTGAAACGCTCAAAAAATTATTCCTCGGAGTTAAAAAGGAAGATCAGCCGGTAATCGGACTCTTAACCGGCTCGACCGCCAAGATTTTTTACGAAAATGACCTGGAATCGGAGGTAAGCCGGCAATCGTTCCTCTCTAAACTTAAGAAGGGCGAGATAGGAGTTGTGGTGGGAACCCATGCCCTTATCTCCGGAAAAACCAAGGCTAGCTTTTCTAAGAATGGCCTCGGCCTGGTCATAATCGATGAACAGCACCGGTTCGGCGTGGAACAGCGCGCGGATCTAACCGCCCGGGGCAAAGGGCTAATCCCCCATTTCCTCTCCATGTCCGCGACTCCGATTCCGAGAACTTTGATGCTCACCATTTTCGGTGATTTAGACATCTCCACAATTTCGGAGATGCCCGTAGGCCGGAAGCCTATCGTTACCGAAGTGGTATCTCCGGAAAAGAGAAATGCCACTTACAAATTTATCCGCGAAAAAATAAAAGAAGGCCGCCAGGCGTTCGTAATCTGCCCGCGGATAGACCCGCCGGAAGAAGAAGCGGTCGCATCCAAGGCCTTGGCGCGCAAAAAATTGGAATTGCGCTCCGTCAAGGAAGAATTCGGAAAATTATCCGAGACTATTTTCCCCGATCTCTCGGTGGGAATGCTTCACGGGCAAATGAAGCCTAAGGAAAAAGAAAAAATAATGAACGAACTCCGTTCCGGAAAGATCCAGGTTCTAGTCGCCACTTCCGTGATTGAAGTCGGTGTGGACGTGCCGAACGCGGCGATAATGATGATTGAGGGTTCCGACCGCTTCGGCCTGGCCCAGCTCTATCAGCTTAGAGGACGTGTCGGCCGCGGCGAATATGAATCTTTTTGTTTCTTGTTCACCGATTCGGAAAGCGCGGAAACCCACGCGCGGCTCAAGGCCATCACCGAAGCGCAAAACGGCTTCGAACTCGCGGAAAAAGATTTGGAGCTTAGAGGTCCCGGGCAATTCCTGGGCGATGAACAAACCGGCTTCCCCGACCTCGCCATGTCCTCGCTTCAAAATATAGAACTCGTAAAATCCAGCCGGGAAGAAGCGGCGCGGCTTTTGACCCGCGACCGACACTTAACTTCCCACGAAGCCCTCAAAGAAAAACTTCTGGAGTTTGAAGCACGGATTCATCTGGAATAGCACTTGATAAAAACGAATGTTTTTGGTTTGATACCCAAAGCTTATTGAAAGGAGATTTTAAGTGATACAAGCGCCGGACACCCTGGTTCTTCGGGGATTTCAATCGTTTGCCGATTGGTTTGAGCGGAAGACGGACAAAACCTGTTTCTTCCTGGCAAGGATTTTTGCCCTTCTCACGGTAGGAACAATCCTCCTCCAGGCTTATTGTTCGACTCTCGTAAAAAGGCCGGTCCTCTTCGGGAAGGAGCTCATTACGCCGCCCATCGGCATCGTTAGCATCATTATGGCGTTCATCCTTCTCGTCTACGCGGTCTGGATCGGCAAGCGCAGAGAAAAGGAACCTAGGCCCGATGTAGGGGCTCTGGCCCGGGCGGTCCGCTTTATCTGCATCCTTGCCACTATCATCATCGCCTCCGGGTTGCCGGCGAATCTGATAGCCTTCCTCTTCGCCGCCTGCGCCACGCCCTTCATCTTTTTCGACGACTGCAAACCGCTTTCCCGGGAAGACGACGATGCCGCAACCTGAATGGAAGAAGCCGTCTTGCTTCTACTGGCGCAAAGAGTTCATTCACAACGGCATTCCGGTTCACGCGGAAGTAAGCGTGGAGCTCGCGGAAAGTGAAAAAGGCGCCGAAGACTTGTTCCTCCGGTTTTTAGGAACCGCGCTTCCGGAGGTTCACCGCAACTTCAAAGATTCCTGCTCTTACGACCTGGAAATCGGTGACTGCCGGCTCAAAATCACCTGCTTCAGGAATCGTTCGGTTGCCGGCACGTTGATAAACTGCGGCATTCGTATCCGCCCAGATAAAAACAAAAAATAAGGCGCCCCTCCGGGCGCTTTTTCTTTTTAGAAGAATCTGGACAAGAAAAACAAAACCAACCCAAGTGAGCTAGCCACCGCGGAGATAATCCAAAACCTCATTGTTATCTGCGACTCCGGCCAGCCGACGGCTTCAAAATGATGGTGTATGGGCGACGACAAAAAGATTTTCTTCCCGCGCCGGAGTTTCTTGCTGATAAGCTGGATGATTACGGATAGCGATTCTATAACCAAGATAAGTCCGAAAAGGGGCAGAAATAGTGCGGTATTCGTAAGCATCGCCACGACGCCCATCGTAATTCCGAGCGCCATGGAACCGGTATCGCCCATGAAGAATTTGGCCGGAAAAATATTGAACCAGAGGAAGGCCAGAAGACTCCCCGCGATAATTGCGCAAAACGCGGCCAGGTCGTAACGCTGGAGCACGAAAGCCACAACAGCCAAAGCGATAAAAGCGAAAAGAGACACTCCGCCCAAAAGCCCGTCCAAGCCGTCGGTTTCGTTGGCAGAAAAAGCCGTAGCGATAATAACAAACATAAATATAGGGATGTACCAGAGGCCAACTTGGAAGCTGCCCAAAAACGGGATATTCAAAACGTCGAAGCCCAAGCGGAAGTAGAACCACCAGGCGCCGATAAGAGCGACGAGGAAGTAAAGTATGAGTTTGTGCCGGACCTTGAGCCCTCCGCCCTTGCCTCCGCCCATGTGGCGCGAACCCATCCAATCATCAATAAAACCGATTGCCGCCGCGATGATTAAAGCCGCGAGAGGCAGATAGGTTTCCGCGCGGTTTATAAAATTAAAAGATTTCCAGAAACCGTCGAAGAAATAGTGGAGTATAAAAAAAAGAAAAGCCAAAAAAACCAGAGTGCCCCAGACGATGACGCCGCCGCCGGTAGGCGTCCCCTCTTTTTTACTATGAAGCGCGGAAAAAACCGGGGTTTCTTCGGAGGTGCGAATCTGTTTCCCGAATCCTTTGGCGCGCAAAAATTTCAGCCAAATCGGCGTAAAAATAAGCGCCGTGGCGAATCCGAGAAAGGAAAAGAGAATTATTCTAATTGCTTGGCTTAAAATCATTTTTGAACCAGTTAAATAAGTTTTCGGAGTCGCCGAAACGGTCCGAACTCCCGAGTACAATAATAGCGATAGTTCGCTTCCCGTACAAGAAAATAGTCAGAAGGTTGCCGTCCGCTTCCGGAGTATAGCCGGTCTTGCCTCCGTAAAAATCCGCCCGGTTCACAAATTGGTTGGTGCTCGTAAAGGACCTGAATTTCCCGCTGTTTTTATCTTTTATATTTATCCTGGCGTTTTCGGTCATTTTCCAGATATCCGAGTGCTCCAAGCTTATTCCCCGGACGAGCTTCAAGAGGTCTCCCAGGGTGGATTGGTTCGCGACGGACAAGCCCGATGGGTCGCTGAAGTGACTATCGCCCATTCCGTAGCTCTTCGCCTTTTCGTTCATAGCCGAAATAAACGCTTCTTTTCCGTAGGTGCGGGCAAAAGCGTTAGCCGCGGTATTTCTCGAGGCGATGAGCATGGCTTTCAAAAGATCTTTCGCGCGGAAAGTGTCGCCGGACGCGAATATTGGATTGGCGCCGTCCGCAAAATCTTCGTCTTGAATCGTAACCGATGATTCCGGATCTATTTTTTCCAAAACGACCGTCGCGGTCATCAGCTTGCTAAGTGACGCTATGGGCCATCGTTTGTCGGATTGGACTTCCAAGTATCTGTCGCCCGACTGCACGTCGGCGATGAGCATCGCTTCCGCCGAAGTGTCCGGAACCGGGTCGTTGGCAGAACGGTAAAATATTGATTTCGGAGCAATGGCGGAAGTTCCGCCCAAAATCGCGCCGGCTGCTCCCCCGGAGGCTTGCTCGCCGGGGACGGCGGAAACCTCCGCGGGCGCGGCAAGCACTCCGGCCGCGTCCGAGATGTTCGCCGCCATAGTTACATCTTCATGCTTGGCAAAACCGCGCACACCCAAAAGAACAACAACTGCGACGGCAAAAAGGGTTATAATTTGTGATTTATTTTTCATCCCGTAGGAAAATTTAACAATTTATATTTTATCGATATAGCTAATCTAATTTATCTAAACTCTGCTTACCGGAAGTGACGTCTTTTTTAATTTTCTGACGGGATTCATACCGATTTTTCTTCTCCCGGTTCCGGCGCGGTGATTTCCGAGGCGGCGTCCGGTGAAACCGGCGTCGGAACGTTTTCAACCGCAATCAAAAGAGTTTTGAATTTTTCATACTCCGGAAGGTCTTTTACCGATTTTATTCCCAAATGCTGTAAGAGTTCAAAGGTCGGCTGATAAAGGTAGGCTAAGGTGTATTCTGGATCCGGGTACCGCTCCACGAGTCCGCGGAGTAATAGATTTCTCAAAATGAAACTGGAATTCACGCCGCGGATATATTCCAAACGGCTTCTGGATATCGGCCCGAGGTAAGAAACCATGGAAAGGACTTCAAGACTCGCGGGAGTTAGCTCTTCGGTGAGCTCGCTTTTTACGAAATCTTCTAGCGCGGAGTTGAGTTCCGGCTTGGTCACGAGCTGGATGCTTTCCCCCGAAGAAATCAGTCCCAGGCCGCGACCGGTTTCGGCCAGTTTTTTTTCAAACTCGATGACAAGCCATTTTACTTCTTCCGCGGAAAGTTTTAGGGACTTCCCTATCTTATCCAAAGAAATCGGCTCACCGTGAATAAAGGTAAGCGCTTCAAGCGCGGCTAACTTCTCGTTTAGCTTGTCTGTATTCATTTATTTCTAAAGTTTATCTGTAGATTCCGAACGGCTTTTGATCATTATATCAGAAAAATTAGCCCCTTGCTCCAGGCGGACCAACTGCTCCCTGGCGAGATGAAGAATTGCCAAAAAAATAACTATGATTTCCGCCTTGTCCTTTGATTCGGAAAGCCTGCTCATGCTCATCTCTCCCTTCTCCTGCACCCGGGCGACGACTTCTTTTATTTTTTCCTCAAGGGAAATTATTTTTTCGCGGATAGTTTCCGTTTCCGCGGTCAGTTTTTTGACGGTTTCAAAAATCGCGGTAAGTGACGCGGTAAGGGAACCGGTGCCAACCTTCTTTCCGGGATAAAAAACTTTTACCGACTCCAATCCTCCGAAAAACGGACGGGCATGCGAACGGTTTTTGGAGTTCCAGAGCGTTTCCACATGTTTTTTCGCGGAACGGAATTCCTGATAGATGATCAGGCGCTTCTCCAGGTCTTTTATATCCGTTTCCTCTTCCTCGGAAAGTTCCAGGTCGGGCAGGAGAGATTTGGATTTAATTAAAATTAGCCGGCTGGCAACGGAAATGAAATCGGCGAGAGTGGAAAAATCAATATTCTCCGCCTGTTCCAAGTATTTCAAAAAATCCTCGGTAACCGCGGCGAGACTCACCTCGGCGACCGCGAGCTTCTTCTCCTCGATAAGCTCCAGGAGTTTTTCGAGCGGCCCTTTAAATTTTTCGAGATTTAATTCGTAAGCCATTTTAGAACAGTAGGTAGTAAGTAGTAGTTAGTAAATAGAAAAAATCAATTTTAAATTACTCGGTCTGAAGAGCCGCTTCAGTATAGGTGTTCGCCG